>JAFUBJ010000165.1 GCA_017460265.1 Atopobiaceae bacterium
GGGACGGAGGCTCCGTCCCCGGGTGTCCCGTTGTTAGTACGCCATTATCGTTTGGCCCGTCCCGCTATTCCTTGGGCTTGTTGGTGCCAAGTGCGGTGACGAGCAGGCTCGCCAAGCCACGGGCGGCAAGGGCGCCAGCAGCAGACTTTGCCAAGATCTCGGCCGTGGAGACGCCGCTTGCGGGCTTGTCCGCAGTCGTGTTGGCAGCTCCGCCGAAAAGGGCGCTCGCAAGCTGGTGGACACTGCCGCCGTTTTGGCCCATGAGCGCAGAGGCGGCACTCGCGGTGTCGGCGGACCCAAGGTTCTGCCCGCTCACCTGCGCGGCTACCTGCGTCAGCACCTGGCTCATGTCGTCTTTGGAGATGCGCTCGTCAGAGCCCGTCGCGGTTGCGGTGGTGGAGTAGGGATGCTCCACAAACTGGCTTATGAGCTGCGGGTTATTGCCAAGATAGCTCAGGAGCTGAGAAGCGACCGACTTGGTGTCCATGGGTTCCTCCTTCTTGCGGTGATGGCCCCGTTAGCGGGCCTGTTTGGCTCATAGTACTACGAAAAACCGTTTGCGCTGCGTGAGACCATTGTCGTCGGCATTCACACGTACTTAAGTAGAATAAGAAGCGTAAGAACGCTATTGCGCCATCTGCTGGCGCAATTCCGCACGACCACGACAGGAAGAGACCACATGGGGCGCATTGGGGGCGACGCGTCAACGCGCCGGCGCTCTGTCGAACTCCGGGGAATACACATCCCGCACAACAAGGAGACGGCCGAGTTCGAGACGGTCAGCATGCCCGTCCCGAAGCTAATCGTCCTGCCCATGCAGCAGCACGTTGGTGCGCCATGCATGCCGCAGGTCAAACGCAAGCAGCACGTTGATGTTGGGCAGCTGGTGGGCCATTCGGACGCACGGCTCACGGCAGACATCTTTTCGCCCGTGTCGGGCACCGTCAAAGAGATCCGCTCGATCCACTACTCGAACGGCGTGTCCGACGAGGCGGTGGTCATAGAGCCCGACGGCGAGCAAAGCATACACCCCGCCATTGCGCCACCCGAAGTCGAAGACTTTGCCGGCCTGGTCGAGGCGCTCAAGCACAGCGGCATCGTGGGCCTGGGAGGCGCGGGCTTCCCCGCCTGGGCAAAGATGAACACCGACCTCAGCAGCATCGACACCTGGCTGGTGAACGGCGCCGAGTGCGAGCCGTACCTCTCCACCGACTACCGCGAGATGATCGAGCACCCCGACACCGTCCTTGAGGGCATCAAGGCATGCCTTGACCTATCGGGAATCTCCCGCTCGCTCATCTGCATCGAGGACAACAAGCCCAAGGCCATTGAGCTTTTGCGCAACATGGCATCCGATGACCCGCGCATCGACGTGTTCGAGCTGCCCGCGCGCTATCCTCAGGGCGCCAGCCGCGTCATCCTCCGCAACGTCACGGGACGCTCCGTCCCGCGCGGCGGCCACCTCACCGACGTGGGCGCGCTCCTGTTCAACGTGACCACCATGTCCGAGATCGGCAAGTATCTCCGCACGGGCATGCCCCTCACCAAGCGCCGCCTCACCATCATGGGAGACGCCATCGCCAACCCCATGAACCTCGAGGTATACGTGGGCACGCAGATCTCAGAGATACTCGAGTACTGCGGCTGCGCCCCCGGCCCGCGCAAGGTCATCGTCGGCGGCCCGATGATGGGCACCACGCAGGTCGAGCTGGACGTGCCCATCGTCCGGCAGAACTGCGGCCTTCTGGCGTTTGGCGTCAACGGCCCAGTGGTGCCGCGCCAGACCGCCTGCATCAAGTGCAGCAGGTGCATCGACCACTGTCCCATTCGCCTCTCCCCCATCGAGATACACAAGGCCTACCTGGCGCGTGACGTTGCCGCGCTCGACCGGCTCATGGCGGACCTCTGCGTGGAGTGTGGCACCTGTTCGTACGTATGCCCCTCCAAGCAGCCGCTCGTTCAGTCCACCCGTCGTGGCCGTGCCATGCTGCGTGCCGAGCAACGCAGGGCAAAGGGGAGGCGATAGCCATGGCAGACAAGCAACCGACGACGCCGGAGGCCCCGGCCACCAACCCGCTGGTGCTGCGCCCCGCGCCGCAGATCTCGAGCGCCGTCACCACGCACATCATCATGCGCGACGTGCTGGTGGCCCTTGCTCCAACCGCCATTATCGCCGTGGCGCTCTTTGGGCTGGACGCGTTCCTCGTCATGGCCACCTCAGTCGGCTCGTGCGTACTCTTCGAATACCTCTGGTGTCGTCTGCGCGGAACGGACAACACCATCGGCGACCTTTCGGCAGCCGTCACGGGCCTGCTCCTGGCATTCAACGTTCCCTCGACCCTCCCGCTCTACATGGTCGTCATCGGCGCGCTTGTGGCCATCGTCATGACCA
>JAFUBJ010000166.1 GCA_017460265.1 Atopobiaceae bacterium
CCCGGGAGCGATGGGCAAGCCGGTGCCCTGTGCCGACGTGGCGCTGGTCGGTGCCGTCGGCGAGATCTGCGAGCCGGGCGAGGAGGGCGAGATCTGCATCCGCTGCGATCCGCGTCCTGCCGGCATTATCGTGGAGTACTTCAAGGCACCCGATAAGACCGCCGAGGTCTTCGCCGACGGTTGGTATCACACCGGTGATACCGCCTACTCCGACGAGAGCGGCTACTTCTACTACTGCGGCCGCAACGACGACCTCATCAAGAGTTCTGGCTACCGCATCTCGCCGTTTGAGGTGGAGAGCGCCCTGCTGCGTCACGACGCCGTGCGCGAGTGCGCGGTCACGGGCGTGCCGGACGCGCTGCGCGGCTTTGCCGTGAAGGCGACCATCGTGCTGGAGGCGGGCTACGAGGGAACACCGGAGCTTATCAAGGAGCTGCAGGTGTGGACCCGCGAGTAGACCGCGCCGTACAAGTATCCGCGCGTGGTCGAGTTTGTGGACGCGCTGCCGCAGACCTTCTCGGGCAAGATTCGCCGCGCGGCAATCAGGCAGGCGGACGCGGCCAAGAGCAGCGCTGCGTGACTCAAAGGGGAGTATCCCTTTCGAGTCAGGGAGAGGAGGCGAGAGATGCATCAGATAACCGTGCTGGTGGGACATGCGGGGACAGGCAAGACCAACGTCGCGCTGAACCTCGCGCTTGCCGAGGCGGCTGCTGGACGTCACGTGACCCTCGCCGACCTTGACGTGGTCAACCCGTACTTCCGCTCCAGTGACTATCCCCAGCTGCTGGCCGACGCGGGCGTGCGCCTGATTGCGCCGGTCCTTGCGCGCACCACGCTCGACACGCCAAGCCTTTCGGGCGAGCTGGACGTTGCCATTCAGCAGGCTGCGGCCGACCCCGACGCGCGCCTGATCATTGACGTGGGTGGCGACGACGATGGCGCCACCACCATCGGTCGTTGGTCGGGCAAGCTCAACGCGGCCGATGCCCACGTGCTGTATGTGGTGTCGGCCTACCGTGCGCTCACGCAGGCGCCGGAAGATGCCGCAGCCATGCTGCCCGACATTGAAGAGCACGCCCACCTGCGAGCAGACGCCGTCCTCAACACCTCAAACCTGGGGGACGAGACGACGCTTGACCACGTGCGCCACGGCCGCGCCTTTGCCAGCGAGGTCGCGCGGCTGTGCGGCCTTCCGCTTGAGGCGACGGTGGTGCCCAAGGTGGCGCTGAGCGATGTAAGCGAGCCGTTACAATGTGACGAGCCCGAGGCAGAGCCCCTTTTGGTGATGCCTAGACTGGTACGAACGCCCTGGGACAACTGACTCAAAAGGGAGTATCCCTTTCGAGTCAGCAGGCCTGGGAGGAGAGGAAAGGAGCCACATGGCACGAATCATCGTCGATGACGTCTTCTGCAAAGGCTGTGGCCTGTGCGTGGACGCCTGCCCGAAGGGGGTGCTCGCTCTTGACCAGGAGCGCATCACGCCCAAGGGCTACCACCCCGCGAAGCTGGTGGACCCCGACAACTGCATCGGGTGCTCCTCGTGCTTCATCACCTGTCCCGACGTTGCAATTACGGTGGTGAGCTAAATGGCAGATACCCAAGAGCGCGTCTTGATGAAGGGCAACGAGGTGCTGGCGGAGGCCGCCATGCGCGCCGGTTGCCGCTTCTTCTTTGGCTACCCCATCACCCCGCAGACCGAGCTTGCGGCCTACATGGCCAAGAAGCTGCCCCTCATTGGCGGCACCTTCCTGCAGGCTGAGTCCGAGATTGCGGCTATCAACATGGTCTATGGCGCTGCCGCCGCGGGTGCGCGCGTCATGACCTCGTCGTCTTCGCCCGGCGTTAGCCTCAAGGGCGAGGGCGTCTCGTACATGGCCGGCGCCGACTGCCCCGGCGTCATCGTCAACGTCGAGCGTGGAGGCCCAGGCCTGGGCGGCATCCAGCCGTCGCAGTCCGACTACTTCCAGGCCACGCGTGCCCTCGGCCACGGCGACTTCTATATGCCCGTCCTTGCGCCCTCCACGGTGCAGGAGATGGCCGACCTTATCTACCTGGCCTTTGACCTGGCAGACGAGTACCGCACTCCGGCCATGATCCTGGCTGACGGCATGATTGGCCAGATGATGGAGCCCGTCACGCTTCCGCCCGAGCGCGACCTGAGCACGCTGCCCGCCAAGCCCTGGGCAACGTCGGGCACCCACATGGAGCGCAAGCACAACGTGGTCAACTCGCTCTACCTCAGCCCCGAGAAGCTCGAGAAGACCAACTTCGAGCGTTTCGAGCGCTACGCCGAGATCAAGGAGAAGCACCAGCGTCAGGAGCTCATGCTCTGCGACGATGCCGAGATCGTGGTCGTGGCGTTTGGCGCTGCGAGCCGCATTGCCCGCACCGCCGTGCGCGACGCGCGCGCCAAGGGCATCAAGTGCGGCCTGCTGCGTCCCATCACGCTGTGGCCGTATCCCGAGAAGGCCATCAACCAGCTGCTGGACAACGGCGCCAAGCAGTTCCTGTCCGTCGAGCTCAACATGGGCCAGATGGTCGACGACGTGCGCCTTGCCGTGAATGGCCGCGCCGACGTGAGCTTCTACGGCCGCACCGGCGGCGTCCTGCCCACGCCGGAGGAGGTCCTCGAGCAGATCGAGAAGATCGCCCAGAACATGGAAAGGGGTGAGTAGCATGGCCGCACCCAAGACTCCCGTGACGCTGCCCGACTACCAGGTCGAGCGCATTGGATCGCAGATTGCCGAGGGCGAGACCATCAAGTCTGCGCGCCCGCACGTGCTGACCGACGTGGTCACCAACTTCTGCCCCGGCTGCACGCACGGCATCGTCAACCGCCTGGTCGCCGAGGTCATCGACGAGCTGGGCATTGAGGGCAAGACCGTGGGCATCGCGCCCGTGGGCTGCTCCGTCATGATGTACGACTTCTTCAACTGTGACATGATCGAGGCCGCGCATGGCCGTGCGCCCGCGGTTGCCACCGGCGTCAAGCGCGTCCACCCCGAAAACGTCGTGTTTGCCTACCAGGGCGACGGCGACCTTGCCTCCATCGGCACCGCCGAGACCGTGCACGCCGCCACCCGTGGCGAGAAGATCACCGTCATCTTCATAAACAACGCCATCTATGGCATGACCGGTGGCCAGATGGCACCTACCTCGCTGCCCAACCAGGTTACCCAGACCTCGCCGTACGGCCGCGACGTGAGCAAGGTCGGCTATCCGGTGCGCATCTCCGAGCTTCTCGCCACGCTGGACGGCGTGGCGTACGTCGAGCGCGTCACCTGCGACAGCCGTGCCCACATCATCCAGGCCAAGAAGGCTATCAAGAAGGCCTTCCAGAACCAGATCGACGGCGTGGGCTATTCGCTGGTCGAGGTTGTGGCCACCTGCCCGACCAATTGGGGCATGACGCCGCAGAACGCCTTCCAGTGGCTGCGCGAGAACATGCTGCCGTACTATCCGCTGGGCGTGTACAAGGACGTCGTGGCCGACGGCTTTGCCAACGCGGCCGAGGCTGCGCTCGAGCGGGCCAAGGACTGCCCCATCGCGCAGCAGGGAAAGGAGGCCTAGGCATGGCAGAGGAATTCAACCACGAGCTGCTTTGCGTGCTTTCCGGCTTTGGCGGCCAGGGCCTGCTTTTTGCCGGCAAGGTGCTGGCCAACACGGGTCTCATCGACGGTCGTCATGTCTCGTGGATGCCGAGCTACGGCCCCGAGATGCGCGGCGGCACCGCCAACTGCAGCGTGTCGCTTTCCGACGACGCCATTGGCTCGCCGTTCATCACGCGCCCCACGGCGCTCATTGCCATGAACCAGCCGAGCGTCGAGAAGTTTGCCGCGTCGGTGCAGACCGGCGGCACCATCGTCATCGACACGACGCTTGCCATGGACGGCGCCGCAGGAGTTGAGCTGACCGACGGCGTGAAGGTCATTGCCTTCAAGGCTACCGAGATGGCCGAGGAGGCCGGCCTCAAGGGCCTGGCCAACATCATCTGCCTGGGCCGCCTGTGGGCCGAGACGCATTTCTGCACGCGCGAGGTGCTCGACGCCGCGCTGGTCAAGTGCGTGCCTGCCAAGAAGCAGCACCTGCTTGACCCCAACCGCAAGGCGCTTCAGATGGGCATCGACCTGGGCGAGTAACGCAGCCAAAAGCAACAAAGGGGCTACCCCCTTTGTTGCTTAGCGTTCGGTGGTGACGGTGTAGGCGCCGCTGCCGTCGCTTTCCACCACGATGGTGCCATTGGTGCTCGTGCGGTAGGTGTCCGCGCCGGCATCCTCCAGGTAGCCAAGGGTCTTCTTGTCTGCGGGGTCGGCCTTGCCGTCAGTGATCACGGCGATCTTGGGGCTCACGGCCTCAATGAGGTCGTCGGTCTTGCCGCACTTCTCGCCGTGATGCGGCATCTTGAGCACGTCAAAGGTGCCGTGCGCGTCGGCAAGGAAGGCGGCGATGCCCTCCTTCTCGAGGTCGCCCGCAAAGAGGTACGAGTCGTTGCCATGCACAAGCGTGACGACAAGCGAAAGGTCGTTGTCGTTGCCCTCGTCCTCGCCCTTCTCGATCGTGTAAGACAGGCTCGTGGGGATGACGGAAAGGCGCGCGTCGCCCAGCTCATATGACGTGCCCGCCGTGGCCTGCCGTGCGTTCAGCGAAAGGCGGCTGACCGTATTTACCACGCTTTGGTAGTTCTTGTCGCCGCCTTCGTAGTTTGGCAGACAGACCTCACTCACGGGCAGCTCGCCGGCAATGGCGCGCAAGCCCTCTATGTGGTCGCGGTCGTAATGCGTGAGGATGATGCACCGTAGCTGATCCACCCCGCGTTTGCGCAGGTAAGAGAGGATGTCAAGCGAGGTGTCCTCATATCCCGTGTCGATGAGGGCGGCCTCGCCGCCACACTCGACAAGAATGCAGTCGCCCTTTCCCACATCGATAAACGACACGGAAAGACGCTGGGCGTCTGTTGTTGGAGCGAGGGAGCGGTTGGGCATGGCGCCACACCCCACAATCAATGTCAAAACAAGCGTACAGATGGTTGCCAGGACGCAGGCAGGTTGCTGATGACTCATGTCGGTTCCTCCCATGCATATAAGTCTACCAATGCGCCCAGGGGGCTACCCCCTAACCGCACTCCGGTGCGCCCCGGGGGTAGCCCCCAGGGCGCACATCACGTACCTAGGCAACCAAGAAGAGGACTAGACCTCCTTGGGATACCTCTCGCGGGCGACGTAGCTGGTGTGCAGCGCGTGGTGCGCCTTACCCTTGCCATAGCCCTCGGTGTACCACTCGTCGTAGAGCTTCTTGATGGAGGGGTTCTCGTGCGACATGCGCAGCTCCATGGCCGCATCGGCGTCGTACAGAGCCTTGGCGCGGACGGCCTTGAGGTCGATGGTATCGCGCACCCACTGCGGCTGGATGGGCTGGCCGCCGCCGTTGACGCAGCCACCCGGGCAGCCCATGATCTCGATGAAGCCCCAGCCCTCGGGGTTGCCCTCGGCGAGCTTGGACATGACGTACTGGGCACCCTGGCCGCTGGAGGCAACGCAAAGCTTGAGGTCGGTGCCGGCCACGTTGACGGTGGCCTCCTTGACCATCTCGGTGCCACGGACCGCGGTGAGGTCGATGGCCTCGGTCGCGCCGTTCAGCCATGCGTTGGCGGTACGGACCGCTGCCTCCATGACGCCGCCGGTGGCGCCGAAGATCACAGCTGCGCCGGTGTCGTCGCCCAGAGGATCGTCAAAGTCCTCGTCGGGAAGCATCTCGAACTTCAGGCCAGACTTCTTGATGAGGTAGCCAAGCTCACGCGTGGTGATGGAGATGTCCAGGTCGGGCATGCCCTCGCCAGCGGCGGACTGGTCGTCGCGGCCAATCTCGAACTTCTTGGCGGTGCAGGGCATGACGGAGACGGACACGATGTCCTTGGGGTCGATGCCCATCTTCTCGGCGAAGTAGGTCTTGGTGACCGCGCCCTGCATCTGCTGCGGGGACTTGCAGGTGGACAGGTGCGGCAGCAGGTCGGGATAGTAGTACTCGCAGAACTTGACCCAGCCGGGGCTGCAGGAGGTGATCATGGGCAGCACG
>JAFUBJ010000167.1 GCA_017460265.1 Atopobiaceae bacterium
GACGAGATGACTACACACAGGTGCAAATGTCACGCCATCTGCAAAAGCGCCGAACCTTGTCGCATGACTTGCAATGAGCCGGCTTGTAAAAACGAAAGTGCCATTTTGAGGGGGTGTTTTTTACGTTTTGCCTGTTGGCATTTCAAAATACCCCCTCAAAATGGCACTTTGCTTTTTATAAACGCGAAGACGCCCCGCTTTGCGGGGCGTCTGGCAGCGCGTTTTGGAGCTTTCCTGCTCCGCGCAGGCTAGGAGTTGACCTCTTCGGTGCGGTGGCACGCGCAGAAGTGCCCAGGCGACACTTCCTTGAACTCCGGCATGCTCTCTGCGCAGCGCGCTTCGGCATACTGGCAGCGCGTACGGAACGGGCAGCCAGAGGGCGCGTTCAACGGGCTGGGGATGTCTCCCTGCAGCGGGATGCGCTTGTTGGCGCGGGCAATCTTGGGGTCAGGGATGGGAACCGCCGAGATGAGCGACTTGGTGTAGGGATGCAGCGGGTGGTTGTAGACCTCCTCGGCATCGGCAAGCTCGACCATCTTGCCCAGGTACATGACGGCAATGCGGTCGGAGATGTGCCGCACTACCAGAAGGTCGTGGGCGATGAAGAGGTACGTGAGGCCCATCTGCTCCTGCAGCTCATCGAACATGTTGATGACCTGCGCCTGAATGGACACGTCAAGGGCCGAGACGGGCTCGTCGCAGACGATGAACTCAGGGCCCACGGCAAGGGCGCGGGCAATGCCGATGCGCTGGCGCTGGCCGCCCGAGAACTCGTGGGCATAGCGGCTCGCGTGCTCGGAGTTCAGGCCCACGTGGTCCATGAGCTCAAGGATGCGCTCTTCACGCTCCTCGCGCGTCTTATAGAGGTGGTGCACGTCAAGAGGCTCGCCGATGATGTCAGAGACGGTCATGCGGGGGTTCAGCGAGGAGTACGGGTCCTGGAAGACCATCGTGGACTTGGTGCGGTACTCCTTCAGGTCCTCCTTGGTCTTGATGGGCTTGCCATCGTAGATGATCTCGCCATCGGTGGGCTCGTAGAGGTGCAGGATGGTGCGGCCAACGGTGGTCTTTCCGCAGCCCGACTCCCCCACCAGGCCAAGCGTCTCGCCGCGCTTGATGGTGAAGCTGACGTCGTCGACGGCCTTGAGCGGCGTGGTCTTGAAGAAGCCCGTGTTGATCGGGAAGTACTCCTTGAGGTGACGGACGTCGACGAGCGGCGTCTCGGTGCCGGTGTTGTCGGCCATTACTCCTCACCGCCTTCCTCGTTGGCTGCCTCTTGCGCCGCAGCCTCCACGGCCGCCTCGGCGTGCTCGAGCGCAGCCTGGGTGTCCAGCCTATCCTTGACGTTCATCCAGCAAGATGCCTTGTGGGTCTCGGAGATGTCCATGGACTCCGCCGCCTGACGGATGCAGATCTTCATTGCGTTGTCGCAGCGCGGCGCGAAGGGGCATCCCTTGGGAAGGTTCAGCAGGTCGATGGGCGTGCCCGTGATGGGCTGGAGCTTCTGCCCCATGGTGTCGACCGTGGGGATGGAGCGCAGGAGCCCCTTGGTGTACTCGTGGCGAGGATCATAGAAGATCTCTTCTGCGGTACCGCGCTCGCAGTAGCTGCCGGCGTACATGACCACGATCTCGTCGCAGAGCTGCGCCACGACGCCCAGGTCGTGGGTGATCATGATGATGGCCATACCCAGCTCCTTCTGGAGCGACTGCATGAGCTCAAGGATCTGCGCCTGGATGGTCACGTCGAGAGCCGTGGTGGGCTCGTCGGCAACCAGGATGTCGGGCTCGCATGCAAGGGCCATGGCGATCATGATGCGCTGGCGCATGCCGCCGGAGTGCTCGTGCGGATACTGCTTCATACGGCGCTCGGGCTCGTTGATGTTGACCAGCCGCAGCATCTCGACGGCGCGATCGTACGCCTCCTGCTTGTTGCGGTTGGTATGGAGCATGATGGCTTCGATGATCTGGTGGCCAATGGTGTAGGTCGGGTTGAGCGACGTCATCGGGTCTTGGAAGATGATCGAGATCTTGTTGCCGCGAACGTCGCGCATGACCTTCTCACCCGCGCCGACGAGCTCCTGCCCGTCGAGCTTGACCGAGCCGCCCACGATCTTTCCTGCGGGCGCCAGAATCTGCATGATGGAGTAGACCGTCACGGACTTGCCCGAACCGGACTCGCCCACGATGCCCAGGACTTTGCCGCGGTCCAGGTCGAAGGAGACGCCGTTGACTGCCTTGACCTCGCCGGCGTCGGTAAAGAACGACGTGCGCAGGTCACGAACTTCCAGAAGTGCCATGTGGTGCCTCCTTTCCTACTGGTTGAGCTTGGGGTCGAACGCGTCGCGCAGGCCGTCACCAAAGAGGTTGAGGGAGAGCACGATGAGCGAGATGACGATGGCCGGGATGACGAGGCGATAGGCGTAGGACGTGACGCCGTTGAGCGCCTCGGACGCCAGCGAGCCGCGCGAGGGCATGGGGGCGTTGACGCCCAGGCCCAAAAACGACAGGAACGACTCGGTGAAGATGGCCGAGGGGATCTGCAGGGCGGTCGAGATGATGATGACCGAGATGCAGTTGGGGATCAGGTGCTTGGTGATGATCCACTTGGCGCCGGCGCCCGTTGCCTGAGCGGCAAGGACGTACTCCTGCTCGCGCAGCGAAAGGATCTGGCCACGGATGAGGCGCGCCATGGAGCACCAGTACAGCAGGGCGAAGATCACGAAGAGCGAGATGATGTTGGAACCGATGGCCTGGAAGACCGTGCCGTCGATCACGGTGCCAAGCGTCTCTCGCATGACGCTTGCCAACAAGATGACCATCAGCATGTCGGGCAGAGAATAGATGATGTCGACGATGCGCATGATGAGCATGTCGACACGCCCGCCGGCAAAGCCTGCGATGGAGCCCATGGTAAGGCCCACCACGAGCACGATGATCGAGGCAAAGAAGCCGACCGCCAGCGAGATGCGCGTGCCGTAGACGACGCGGATGAAGTAGTCGCGGCCGTGGTCGTCGGTGCCAAAGACGTGCGGGAAGACGGACTCGCCGGCCTCCTTGCGCTCAAGCTCCGTCGCGGAGTACTCCATGGGGTGGAGGTTGTTGTACGAGGGGTCAACCGGCTGGCCGGGCACGACGCCGAGCTGCTGCTCGTAGGAGTAGGGCCAAACCATCGGAAGGAGGATGGAGCTCAGGGTGATGAGGATGATGACGATCATACTCACGAAGGCGACCTTGTTCTTGTACAGACGCCTGCAGCCGTCCTTGAAGAAGGTGGACGACGGGCGCATCTGCACCATGTAGGCCTTGTCCTCTTCGCTCGCGGGGAGGAAGTCCTCGACGTCGAGCTGCATGGAAAGCGGGTTCTTGGTCATGACTGCACCTCCCTTACTCGAGCGTGATGCGCGGGTCGACGATCTTATACATGATGTCGCTCACCAGGTTCATGATGACGATGAGCGTGGCGAGCACGATGGTCGTGCCCATGATGAGCGTGTAGTCGCGGCCCGTGATGGA
>JAFUBJ010000168.1 GCA_017460265.1 Atopobiaceae bacterium
GCCCCGATCATGGCCAGCTCGTCCATCACCTGGGCACTGTCCTTGTCGGCCACCTCGACACTTGCCTGCCGACAGTACGCTCCCGCATCAAGGTCATGCACCACCTTCATGATGGAGATGCCCGCACGCTCGTCTCCCGACAGGACGGCACGCTGGATGGGTGCGGCCCCGCGCCAGCGTGGAAGCAGGGACCCGTGCACGTTCACGCAGCCCAGGGGTGCCACCGCCAGAAGCTCGTCGGGGAGGATGCAACCAAACGCAGCGACGGCAATGACGTCAGGCTTCTCGCAGGAGATGCGCTCAAGCACCTCGTCGGTGATCCGCTTTGTCTCGAGCACGGGAATGCCCAGCTCGGTTGTCGCGACCTTCACCGACGAAGGCTCAAGCTTCTTTCCGCGCGAGCGGACCGCATCCGGCCTTGTGACCACCAAGGTCACGTCATGACGCTCTGCAAGCAAACGAAGCGAGGGGACCGCGAAATCGGGGGTCCCCATGAAGACGATGCGCATGCGGCGCTCCTCTCGCAAGTTGGGCGCGTCAGGCACCCTAGGCAGTCTCTCCCGGACGGGCGCCCGCCGCCTTGGCAGCAGCAAGGTCACGCAGCGCAACCATGCGCTGCGAGGCGGAGAGGTGGTCGATCATGGTCACGCCGTGGAGGTGGTCGATCTCGTGCTGGAGGCAGACGGCCAGAAGGTTGTCACGCGCCTCGTACTGCATAAGGTCACCGTCAAGGTTGCGCGCACGCACGATGACGTGGCTCGGGCGAGAGACGCGCACCGTGATCCCCGGGAACGACAGGCATCCCTCGGACAGCTCGTGCTCCTCCCCGTCCGCAACCACGATCTCGGGGTTGATGAGGACGTAGGGGTTGCGGTTGTCGCTGTCCACATAGTCACAGTCAATGACGACAAGCTGCACGAGCTCGCCCACCTGGGGAGCGGCTATTCCGCAGCCTTCGGTTGCATACATGTCCTCGGCCATGCGCTCCGCGAGGGCACGGATCTCGGGGGTAATCTCTTCGATGCGGGCGCATTCGGTCTTGAGCCGCTCGTCAGGTGCGACGACGATGTCATCCGCCAAATCAGCCATGGGTACTCCTTGCTCTTATGTCAACCCTGTTATGGTACCCCGCTCGGAACGGCCAATGACACGGGTGCCCACAAAACACGTAAAACCCCTGCAAGGAGTGCCAAGCGCCTACTTGACTTCGAGCGACCTCGCCATGGTGGTCATGTCGCCGCCCTCGGTGAGCGACCCTCCCGAGTAGTCGACGAAGGAGACCTCGACGTAGTGGCCGTTGAGCGTTCCGGAATAGCAACGGTACTGGTAGGTCGCGTCGCCGGAAGCCGTCTTGCCGTCGGCGTAGTAGCCGCTCATGCTCGTGCCGGCAATCTCGATGGGCTCGACCTCGATGATGTTCTCGAGGTATTCCTTCTCCTCAGGAACCTCGCCGGCGCCCTCGACGGTCTCGACGTCATAGACGGCTATGCGCAGATAGCCGTAGCCCGTAAGGTTGAGCCTCTCGCCGTGCTCTACGGTAAGCGCGTGATAGCTGCCCAGGTCGTCCCTGTGACGAACGTCCGCACCGCCCTCGCGGTCGGCATCCCATCCCTGTGCGACGCTCATGCGCAGATAGTCGTTCTCGTAGTCAGAGAACCTCGCGGCCTCCTCTTCCTGGACGGCCTTCTCTGCCTCGCTCTCTGCCTTCTTCGAGGAGCAACCGCACCCCGCGACCGAAAGCGCAAGAAGCGCACACACGACGCCAACACCGAGACGACTGATAATGCTGCGGACCATGGCCTGACCTTTCTCGTCAACATGCACGAGGAAATGATAGCCATGACACGTCCCGCACGGAGCCTCAGGCCAAAAACTCTCTACATAAGGTCGTAGGCGTCGACGTCGATGGCAATGTTGACCCCGGCATGGCTCCCCAGCTCGCGGGCGCAGGTGCCCAGAAGCTCGCCCAGATTGCTATCCTCGGGCGCCTTCACAAGGACGTGGCGACGGTAGTTATCCTTGGCCTTGGCCTTGGCGCAGTCCGAAGGGCCCAGGACCTCCCAACCCGCCATGCCGTCGACCTTGCCACGCACCGAGGCGCCGAGCGCTTCGGAAAGGCGCCTCACGGAAGCGGCATCCCTTCCCCACACGGTCACGTTCGCAAGCCGAGAGTAAGGCGGGTAGGACCCTTCCCTCCGGTCAGCCTCCTCGGCGGCAAGGAAGAGGTCGCGGTCATGGCGCGCAACCGCCTGTATGGCGGGATGTCCCGCCCAATAGGTCTGCACGATGACCTCGCCGGCACGCTCTCCGCGGCCGGCCCGCCCGGCAACCTGCTCAAGCAGCTCGTAGGTGCGCTCGGCAGCGCGGAAGTCGGGCATCTTGAGGGTCGTGTCGGCATTGACCACCCCCACGAGGGTGACCTCGGGAAAGTCCAGTCCCTTGGCGATCATCTGCGTTCCCACCAGCACGGCGCAGTCGCTCGCGTCAAACTCCTCGAGCAGGCGCTGGTGAGCGCCCTTTGCCCGCGTCGTGTCGGCGTCCATGCGTATGATGTCGACCCCTTCCGGCAGGACCATGCGCAGCTCGTCCTCGACGCGCTGCGTCCCCACGCCAAAGGCCGCCATATAGCGACTTCCGCAGTTGGGACAGCTCGTCGTGGGGTCGGGGAAGGCGCGTTGCGGCCAGCTGCGCCCACAGGTGTGACACATGAGCATATGCGTGCGCTCGTGGTAGGTGAGCGAGGTGGAGCAGTGGGGGCATTCGGGGACGCACCCGCAGTCACGACACATGAGGAAGGTGGCAAAGCCACGCCTGTTGAGGAGAAGCACCGCCTTTTCCCTGCGCTCGGCCACCGCCTGGAGCGCCTCTACCAAGGGCTTGGAGAAGACCGAGCGGTTTCCCTGCTGGAACTGCTGCGCCATGTCAACGATGCGCACGCGCGGGAGCATCGCGGTGCCGGGCCGCTCCGGCATCGAGACGCGCGTCCAGGTCGCGCCGCGCCAGACACCCCTGTCGCAACGAGACAGGCTCTCGAGGCTCGGGGTTGCCGAGCCGAGCACGAGCGCGCACCCCGCCTCGGACGCAAGACGCGCGGCCACGTCACGGGCATGGTAGCGCGGTGAGCTCTCCTGCTTGTAGGTCCACTCGTGCTCCTCGTCGATGACGATGAGCCCCAGGTTGCGGACGGGAGCAAACAGGGCGGAGCGGGCACCCACCACCACGTGGGCCTCTCCCCTTCTTGCCAGGTCCCACTGGTCAAAGCGCTCGCCCGTGGACAGACGCGAGTGGAGGATGGCCACATCGTCGCCGAAGCGCGACCGAAAGCGACCGACCGTCTGCGCCGTGAGCGAGATCTCGGGCACGAGCACGAGGGCACCCTTACCTTGGGCTATCGTCTCCTCGATGGCCTGGAGGTAGACCTCCGTCTTTCCCGAGCCGGTGACTCCGTCCACAACCACAACGTCGCCCTGGGCCGCCGCGCATGCCGACGAGATGGCATGGAGCGCCTCTCTCTGGCCGCTCGTCAGCCGCTCGGGCCGTGCGGCGCGAGCGCTCGAAAGCGTCGTCTCCTCGCCTCCGCGCACGCGACGGCGCGCCTCCACGGCAACGACGCCCCTGGCTTCGAGGGCCTTGACCACGCCAGCCGCCCCCGAGATGAGCACCGAGAGCTCGGCCATGCGCACGGGGCCTTCGGCCAACGCGGAGAGCAGCACGCGCTGCCGAGCCGCCGTCTTGCGCGGCTCAAACGTGCGGCCCTCCTCCGTGAGGCAGACCCAGCGCTCGTCAACCGGGCCAGACGAGTCGCTCTGGAGCTCCCAGGAACCTGACTCCTCGACCTTCCTGACGCGGTACCCCTGTCCTGGCGCCAAGAAGGGCCGCACCGCCTCGGAAAGGGGGCAGGCGTACTCCTTAGCCATCCATAGGGCAACGCGGGCGCGGGCCTCGTCAAAGGCGCTTTCGGCAAGCACGCGCTCTATCGGGAGGATCTTCCCGCCCGCAACGGAGTCTGACGGAGCGTCGAGCTCCTCCACGACGTAGCCAACCGCGGCACGTCGGGAGAACGACACGAGCACGGTTGCGCCCACACGCACCTCAAGCGCCAATTCGTCGGGAATCACATAGCAGAAGGCGCCGTCAAGCTGACGCGTCGGTATGTCGAGCACGACCTGTGCGTATCGCATGGGCACCTCCTTCTTCATACTTGCGCCCCCAACCATGGTACCCCACGAGTCCGACACATGGTGACCAACAAGCGGCTATCATAGATTGGCTAGGCACGCACACCGTACGGAGACACCCATGAACCTCTCCCAAGCCATCGAGCTCGCAAACGCTTTTGCCCTTCCCGGCTTCATGACCGACGACGCCGCCCTTGATGACGAGCGACGCAAGAACGAGGAGGCAATCTCTCTCCTTTCTGCGGCCTGGTGGGAGGCCCCGCTGGGACAGGAGGCATTCTCGTATGACCTCGTGCGCCAGCTTGCGGACCGCAACCGGCCTGTATGCGACAGCTACGGCGCCGATCGCCTTCGCGACCGTGCGGGCATGAATCTCTCCCGCCGCCTTCCCGACACCGACCTCATCCACGGCGTTGCCTGGATGCAGGGCAGAAGCGACGAAGAGGTGGCGCGCACGGCCGGTCCCGACGCGAGGGACCTGGGCATTGCCTACGTGGAGGCGCCCGTATCGGGAGCCATCTGCGGCTTTGACATCGAGACCACGAGCAAGGACCCCGACCGCGGCTACATCATCAACCTGGGGCTAGCGTTCATGGACCTGACGCCCACCGCCATCCCCCACGATGGGCACGTAGCCTACTTTGGCATCCCCTCGATCTATGCCGAGAAGGGCGTGCCGCTGTCTGAGATTCACCAGATAAGCTGGGACGACCTGGCGGGAAAGCGGCCCTTCCGCGACGACCGTCGCGTACAGGAGGCGCTTCTTGCGACCTTCAAGGCATACCCGCTCATGGCGCACAACGCCTCGTTTGAGGATTCATGGCTCATGCTGCACCTGAACGGCTATGCGGAGGCACGCAAGGCGGGCCAGATCACACTCATCGACTCGCGCGACATCTGCCGCCGCATTGACCCTGACGTGCGATCGCTTCCGCGCGAGTCAAGCCCGGCCGCACTTGAGCATTGGGCACGCAGGCGTGGCACGCTCTCGGCGGACGAGAAGGAGCGGCACCTGGGGCTCGAGGACGTGTTCCTCATGCTTGCCACCGTGCAGGCGGAGTTCAACGAGCGCAACCTCTTTCCGGGTCAGAGAGAGGAAGCCGAGAAAGCCGCAGCAAAGGCTCACCCCAAGAAGAAGCGTTCGAGCGGCGTGTAGACGGGATGTGCCCCCGAAAGGTCTGACGAGAAGAGGGTGACGGTGTCGACCACGCCCCGCGCGAGCGCGGGCATGGGGAGCGCCCCCTTCGTGAGATCTGCTGCGCGCATGAGCGTCACGTGGGGAAGGAAGCTCTTGTCGTCAAGCGAAAAGCCCGCATCCTTGAGAGATGCGCGTACGTCTCGGGCAAGCGCATCGAGCAGCTCTCCCCCTTCGACACCCTGCCAAAGGACGGCGCTGTTGCGTCTTCCAAAGCTTCCCAGCTCGCCCAGGGCGACGGGGAGAGGCCCATGGCCCGCGCACGCCTGGGCGACCGCCGAAGAGGCGGAGCCTACGCGCGTGCCAGCCACCTCCCCAAGAAAGGCAAGGGTCACATGGAAGCGGTCGGGTGCCACGTAGCGTCCGCGAACGCTGTCGCGCAGCGCCGCGGAGGTCTCAGACAGCGCCTCCAACAGCTCCTCCGGAAGCTCCAAAGCGACAAACAGCCTCATAGACACCCGTCTTCCAACAAAATAGCGTACCCTGTACCGCAACTATTTGGACTCTTGTTTTGGGAGTCCGAATAGTTGTCGTAAAGGGTACACTAATCGGCTCTGTAATCCTATAGCTCGTGCACGAAGTGCTTCTGCACCTTGTCGCAGGCGTATCCCACGTGCTCGTAGAACTCGTGCGCATCGGTCCTGACCACGTTGGAGTTGAGGCGCACGAACCGCCCGCCC
>JAFUBJ010000169.1 GCA_017460265.1 Atopobiaceae bacterium
AACCCGCTCGAAGACGTGGCAATGACCGCAACATCGGCAGGGCCAAGAATCTGCGTCGCCACAAGCGAGTCCCCATTCAGGTTGCCCGAATACGAGACGATGCCAATCTTCAGCAGCAGGTTGGCAAAGCCGTCCAGCGTCACCCAGCTATCCCCCACCCCGTAGAGCGCGACCTTCTGCGCCTTGCGGATAAGCCTCGCCGCCGTACGCACATCGTGACCCGTAACGGTGCCCAGGCAGGCATCGACCGACTGCTTGGTGAGGTTTGCCACCGAATGGATAATCTGCTGTGTGTTGCTGTCCTCGATGAAGGGGAAGTCCGGGTTCACGTTGAGCACGCTCGAGCGCTCGGCCTCAACGTCGCGCGCCAGCGCAATGCGAAAGTCGCGGTAGCCATCCAACCCCAGCTTGCGGCAGAGGCGCACCACCGTGGCATTTGAGGTATACGTCGCCGCAGACAGGTCACCGATGTTCATCTCCGCCACGTCATCAAGGTGATCGAGGATGTAGCGCGCAAGGTCCTTCTCTGCGTTGGTGAAGCCCTCCATGCGCTTGAGCGCGTCGAGCACGGCCATGGCACGTCTCCTTAAGCCCCGTTTTGAACTTCGTTTTCATTATGAAGCGCTTGTGAAGCCAGCGCGACCGACAAATCGCGTAAGTGATTTACGACCCTCCCCAAATCGATTGTTGGCTCGGCTCGCCGTCCGTAAAGTGGCATCAACAAGCAAAACGAGCTGCTTGAACCCGAGCTGAAAGCAAGGAAAGGAAGGAAAGACATGAGCGAAGACACTCAGAACAAGAGCTTCATGGACAAGCTTACAGACCTTGTCATGAAGATCGCGGCGCCCATCGGACGCTTCGGCATGCTCAAGCCCATCGCATCTATCCAGGACGGCCTCATGGCGTGCATGCCCCTCATCATCGCAGGCGCCACCTGGCTGGTTGTGTACGTCCTCGGTTCCCCCTCGGTTGGTAGCTCCGGCCACGCCCTCATCCCGTTCCTCGAGCCGCTCGCCGGCAAGTTCGCGTGGATGAACGACATGACCATGAGCCTCAT
Organism: Atopobiaceae bacterium; assembly: GCA_017460265.1. Lineage (GTDB taxonomy): Bacteria > Actinomycetota > Coriobacteriia > Coriobacteriales > Atopobiaceae > UBA1367. The sequence goes on from JAFUBJ010000169.1 coordinate 1,058, forward strand.
GGCCCTCTACGCCTCCAACACCATCGCCTCCGCATACGGCGAGAAGCTCGGTGTCAACGGCCGCACCGCTGGCCTTCTGGGCCTTGCCTCCTTCATCGTGATCACCTCCGGCCCGGAGGAGGGCCTCGCAACCGGCAACTGGTCTGCATCCGGCCTGTTCGTCGCCATGGTCACCTCGCTTCTGGCGGTGCGCGTCTTTGCCCTGTTCATCGAGAAGGGCTTCACCATCAAGCTGCCTGAGCAGGTTCCGCCCGCAATCGGCAACTCCTTCGCGTCCATCGTCCCGTACACCGTCGTGCTCGGCACCTGCTGGATTATCCGCACCCTGCTCAACATCGACCTCGTTGCCGTCCTGATGGGCCTCCTCGCTCCGCTGGTGGCTGGCGCTGACAACATCTTCGTCTTCATGGGCTCCACCTTCATCCAGCAGGTCCTGTGGATCGTCGGCCTGCACGGCGACAACATGTGGGTCACCAACTTCCAGCCCTTCGGCCTGATCTGGCTTGAGGAGAACGCCACCGCGCTCGCCAACGGCTCCACCGTCTTCGAGCTCCCGCACGTCCTCGCCGCTTACGGCACCGGTGGTGGCCTGGCCCGTCTGGTCATTTGGCCTGCCGCTGCTTGGCCCCTGGTCGTCCTGATGCTCACCTCTAAGGTCAAGCTGCACCGCACCCTCGGCGCCACCTGCCTGCTGCCCGCCATCTTCACCATCGTCGAGCCCGTCATCTTCGGTCTGCCCGTCGTGCTCAACCCCTACCTCATGATTCCGTTCGTGCTCTCCGGTGTCGTGGGCGCTGGCGTGGGCTACGCAATGATGGCCATGCCCATCTTCGGCAAGTTCTTCGTCAACCTGCCTTGGGCCACACCTCCGTTCATCCTTGGCCCCCTGGGCACCGGCGACATCAAGTCCGTCCTGATCGTCGCAGTGGTCTTCGCCCTCGGTATGCTCATCTACCTGCCCTTCTGGCGCCTGTACGTCAAGCACTACCAGGAGGAGATGGGCGAGGAAGCCGAAGCTTAAAGCAGCCCTTCCTTCCTGCGTCCCGCACGTACGCAAGCCGTGCGGGACGTTTCCTCGTCTTATGCCCGCAAGGCATGTCTTGAAATGCAAAATGGTAGCTAGATCCCTTCATGGTTCTACGTACACTGGAACCAAAACGCAATCGCGATGCTAAGGAGATGCACGATCATGACGATTCCGAGCAAGTTTTTGTGGGGTGGATCGGTCAGCGCCGCCCAGGTTGAGGGCGGCTGGGACGAGGGCGGACGCAGCCCCGTGCAGATTGACTACGCCGGCCCTGCCGAGGGCACGGGCCTGCGTCCGGTCTACTACCGTGCCGCAGACGGGTCCCGCGGCATCATGCACCAGTTTGACCATCTGCCCGAAGGTGCGCGCTACGAGTTCTTTGACGACGTTGACTACACCAACCACGAGGCGGCAGACTTCTATCACCACTGGGAAGAGGACATTCGCTTGTTTGGCGAAATGGGCTTCACCACCTTCAACACCACGGTGAGCTGGGCACGCATCTATCCTCACGGCGTTGCCGGAGGCGTGAACCAGGAAGGCGTCGAATTTTACCGCAAGGTCTTCACGCTTGCTCGCGAGCTGGGCATGGACCCAGTCATCACCCTCTACAAATACGACGAACCCGTCTGGTTTGAGGAGACGTACGGAAGCTGGGAGAACCGCGCCATGATCGACGAGTTCGTCGCCTTTGCGCGCACCTGCTTCAGCGAGTATCGTGGCCTTGTTGACAAGTGGCTCACCTTTAACGAGATCAACGTCATTCTGCAGTGGCCCGAGGGCTGTCGCCTTCTTGAGCTGCACAACCAGCTTGTGGCGGCCGCCCGCTCCGTGCAGGTTGCACACGAGGTCGACTCCAACATCTCGGTGGGCTGCATGATTGCCGGCCAATGCACCTATCCCTTCACCTGCGACCCGGCAGACGTGCTGGCTGCCCAGCAGTCCATGCAGGCGGGTTTCTTCTACTGTGCCGACACCATGGTTCGTGGCGCGTATCCGCACTTCGCAAAGCGGATCTGGCGGCAGATGGGTTGGGATTACGAGGTGTCTGCAGAGGACAAGGCAGACCTGCTTGCAGGCAAGGCCGACTTCCTCGCCTTTTCGTACTACAGCTCATCGACCATCACGACTCATACCGACGGCGTGGAGCTGGCGGCAGGAAACCTCTTCTGGGGACCGAAGAACCCCTACGTCAAGGCATCCGAGTGGGGCTGGCAGATGGACCCGACGGGATATCGCTATTTCCTGAACGTGCTGGCAGGCCGCTATCCTGACGTGCCTCTGTTTGACGTGGAGAACGGCCTGGGTGCGAAGGACGAGCTGGTAGTGGAAGACGGCGTGGAGCGCGTGCACGACGACTACCGCATCGACTATCTGCGCGACCACATTACGCAGCTGCGCCGTGCGGTAGACGAGGACGGCGTACCTCTGTTTGGCTATACCACGTGGGGTCCCATCGACCTTGTTGCCTTCACCACGGGACAGATGTCCAAGCGCTACGGTTTCATCTACGTTGACCGCAACGACGACGGCACCGGAGACCTGCACCGCGTGCGCAAGGACTCGTTCTTCTGGTACAAGAAGGCCATCGCAAGTGACGGGGCCAATCTTGGCTAGTGACTTTGGGCATCCCTAAAGATGTACGACCATGACGGAGGCTTGTGTCCAATTTCTGGACAAAAGCCTCCGTCATGGTCGTCCGAGACGCCCCTTGGCTCAGATGTTGGTGAGTTTACTGCTGGCCAAACCTCTCGGGGTGCATCTCGTCAAGGCGCGCGTCGATGTCGGCCATCTCCTCGGCCGTGAGGATGATGTCCGCGGCGGCAAGGTTCTCGCGCATTCGAGCGGGGTTGGTGGTGCCGGGAATGGGTACGAGGTAGGGACGCTTGTTGAGGATCCAGGCAAGGCAGAGCTGCGTCCAGGTGCAGTCGTGCTTCTGTGAGTACTCCTCAAGCAGGGCATACAGCGGTGCTGCCTCGGCCACGCCCTTCTCCGAGTACTGCGGGATGAAGCGGCGGAAGTCGTCGCCCTCGCGCATAAGGTGCTTGATGTCTGCCGGCGCGGTGAGGAAGCCCTTCATGAGCGGTGTGTAGGTGGTTGCGGCAATGCCCAGCTCCTCAAGCACGGGGAAGAGCTTCTCGGTGTCTCGGTTGGCCATGTTGAGCTTGTTCTGGATGACCGCAACGGGCGTGACGGCGTGCGCGCGACGCAGGTAGTCGGGGTCGGTCACCTCAGAGATGCCCCATGCGAGGACCTTGCCCTCCTTTATGAGCTCGCCCACGACGCCGGCCAGCTCCTCGGGGCTCACGCGCTCGTCGCGACGCGCCTGATAGAGGATGTCCAGATGGTCAGTGCGGAGCTGGCGCAGGCTCGTTTCCACGGTCTCGCGAATCACGGCCTCGGAGGAGTCGTAGACGAAGGCGTGACCCGCGCCGATCTTGACGCCAAACTTGGTTGCGATGGTCACCTGATCGCGCACTGGCTGGAGCGCCTCGCCCACCACAAGCTCGTTGTTGGCGTCGTTGCCGGCACGAGTGACGCCCGTGTACATGCCCGACGTGTCGAAGTAGGTGTAGCCCGCCTCGAAAGCCTCACGCACGACGCGCACGGCGTCGGCATGTTCCATGGCGTAACCATGTGCGTGAGAAAGCCCCATGCACCCATAGCCCACCGCACTGACCTCGAAGTTGCTGCTTCCCAAGACCCTTGTTGCCATGACCTCTCCTCTCGCGTGGTTTTCTCTGAAACCATTCAACCACCTCGCGTTGAGGCATGTCTAATGCCTATCGGCAATCAGTCGCGATGTTCATAATGCATCGTTTGCCGTATCGTCCGGGGCGCATCGGTAGCCAACCATACATAACATGCATATCACGATAAGCCGTATAGGTAGTAGATTGCATGGCAGAACGCCCGTAGACTGTTATCAAGACAAAGCGCCACGAGGCCAACGAGCGAAAGGACACCGCCATGACCACCACCTTCCCGACCAACTTCCTTTGGGGATCCTCCACCAACGCCCAGCAGTTTGAGGGCGGCCGCAACGAGGGCGGTGTCGGCGTTTCCATCGCTGACGTGCGCGTCATTCCCGGCTACGAGGATGCTGACTTCTCTGGCTTCAAGATCGCTGCCGATCACTACCATCACCTAGAGGAGGACCTCGACCTCTACGCCGAGATGGGCTTCAAGACCTACCGCTTCTCCATGGCGTGGACCCGCATCTTCCCGCAGGGCGACGAGGTTGAGCCCAACGCCGAGGGCCTGGCCTTCTACGACCGCATGGTCGACGGCCTCATCGCGCGCAACATCATCCCCATCTGCACCCTCTACGCCTATGACCTGCCGCAGAACCTGGTTGAGAAGTACGGTGGCTGGGCCAATCGTCAGTCCGTCGAGGACTACACCCACTACGTGACCACCGTCATCGAGCACTTCAAGGGCCGCATCAAGTACTACGTGCCCTTCAACGAGTACAACTGCATCTGGATCGACCGCGCTTACATGACGGGCACCCCGGTTGAGAACGATACCGACATGTTCAAGGTCATCCACCACATGGACATGTGCTACGCCAACGCGTGCAAGCTCGTGCATGAGATTGACCCCGAGGCCAAAGTGGGCACCAACATTGCCAACAACATCGCCTACCCCGCAAGCCCGCGTCCCGAGGACGTGGAGGAGACCGAGAAGCACAAGTACTTCATGGGCTGGGGCTTCACCGACATCCAGGTGCGCGGATACTACCCCAAGTACTTCCTCAACCGCTTTGAGGGCGTGGACTTTGACGCCATCATCGCCGACGGCGACCTGGCCTTTATGAAGGAGCACATCAAGCCCGACTTCATCAGCCTGACCTACTACTTCACCACGGTCATCGCCGAGGGCGAGAAGTCTGGCAACGCGATGTCCAACGGCCATGTCAACCCCTACTGCGACCACACCGAGTGGGGCTGGTCCATCGAGCCGTACGGCTTCTACCTCATGCTCATGGAGTACTGGCACCGCTATCAGCTGCCCATCCTCATCCTGGAGAATGGCCTGGGCCACCGCGACGTGCTGGTTGAGGAGGACGGCGTGCAGCGCGTGCACGACCAGAACCGCATCAAGTTCCTGCGCGACCACATCCAGTGGATGGCCAAGGCCGTGGATGACGGCGTGGAGATGGTGGGCTACTGCACCTGGGCCGCGATTGACCTGTACAGCACCCGCGAGGGCTTTGGCAAGCGCTACGGCTTTGTGTACATTGACGCGGACCACGACTTCAAGCGCATTAAGAAGGACAGCTTCGACTGGTACGCAAAGGTGATCGCCACCAATGATGCCGATTTGGCGGACTAACGACGCCGAGCAAGTCCGGACGATCAGGACGGAGGCT
>JAFUBJ010000170.1 GCA_017460265.1 Atopobiaceae bacterium
CGGAGAGCTGGTAGCCGCCCTCGTGGCCAAAGGTGCAGGTGCACTCGGTGGCCATGCGCAGCTCGTTCACCACGGTGTTGAGCGCGTCGCACATGCAGTTTCCCTCATCGTAGGTGCGCAGCGTGGCAGTGCCCTCGGCCACCTCGAGCTCCTCGCCAAAGCGGTCGGCCTTCACGAACGTAGCCGTGGGATAGGAGAGCCACACGGCCTTGATCTCATCAGCCGATGCGCCGGCCTCGGCAAGCAGGGCCGAGACGGTCGTGGCACCGGTGTGGTTGATGGTGTAGTCCATGATTCCCCCTCCCTTAGTATTCGTTCCACAGGCGCGGCTTGGTGATGGTCAGGCGCAGGTCGCACTGCAGGCAACGGCCGGCCTCGCATTTGGCCTCGTCCTCGGTGAACGGGCACTCGTACTGGGCGAAGTTGCCCTTACGCTCCTCGGCAGGGGCCATCTGGGGCTGGATGGCCGGCGTGTAGAACTCTGCGGGGGCCTTGCCCAGCTCCTTCTCGACGGGCTCGGGGTCGAGCAGCTCGGCCGAGATGTCGCCGTTGCCACCCAGGAAGATGTCAATGGAGCTCGCGGCGTCGCGACCCTCGGCAATGGCGCCAATGACGCTCTTGGTGCCCGTGACCACGTCGCCCGCGGCAAAGATGCCCTCGGCGCTCGTCGCGTGGTTCGTGTCGGCAACCACATACGGGCCGTGGGTGAGCTCCAGGTCAAATCCCATGGTGTCCTCGGGCTTCTGGCCCACGCCAAAGATGACGTAGTCGGCCGGCAGCGTGAGCTCTCCGCCCTCGACCAGCTCGGTTACGGCGCGGTGGTTCTCGTCAAAGTAGAACTTCGCGATCTTGTGGATGGTCATGGAGCCGACCTTGCCGGTACCATCGTCGTTGATGGACGTGAAGGCATAGGCGTCATGCAGGACGACGCCCTCCTCGGCGGCCTCCTCGCGCTCCTCGGGGGTGGAGGTCATGACGGCCTCGGCCTCGAGGCAAGCCACGTCGACGCTGGCGGCACCCAGGCGCACGGCGGTGCGGGCGCAGTCATAGGCAACGTTGCCGCCGCCCAGAACGACCACGCGGCCACCCTCGACCGGCTGGGGATTGCCCTCGCGGGCAGCCTTCAGGAACTCGGTGTTGACATAGACGTTCTGCAGGTCGTGGCCCTTCATGGGAAGGACGTTGCCTTGGAAGGTGCCCACGGTGACGAGCACGGCGTCGTAGCCCTGGGTGAGAAGCGCCTTGACGTCCTTCACACGGGTATTGCACTTGAGCTCAATGCGCGGCTCTGCGTCGTCTGCCTGGCTGATCTCCAGGATGGTTGCTACCTCGCGGTCGACGATCTCGTCCGGCAGGCGGTATGCCGGGATGCCGTAACGCATCTGGCCACCGACCTTGGCGTTGGCCTCGAAGACGTCGACCTTGTGGCCCTTCTCGGCAAGGAAGAGCGCTGCGGTGAGGCCGCCAGGGCCAGCGCCCACGACGGCAACCTTCTTGCCGGTGAGGGGCTCGTGGCGTACGCGGCTCTTCCACTCGCCCGTGTCGCGCACCGCGGCGGCACGCTTCAGACGGCAGATGGAGAGGGGCTCCTGCAGGTGGTTGCGCTTGCACTCGCCCTGGCAGTTGTGGGTGCAGATGTTGCCGAGGCTCTCGGGGAACGGCACCTTCTCGCGGACGACGGCCGTGGCCTTCTCCCACTCGCCGGCCTTGACGTAACGCAGGTATCGCGGAATGTCGATGTGCGCGGGGCAGCCGCTGCGGCACGGGACGATGTTGTCCTCGCGGCTGCGCCCTTCCTTGGCAAGGCCCACCATGTCGACGATGGAGCCTGTGGGGCACACCTCGATACAGGCGCCACAGAAGCGGCAGCCGGCCTCTTGCAGGGAGTTGCCGTTGATGGCAACGCGCATGGAGCCGTCCTCGGCTCGATGGAAGCCGATGGCGCCCACGCCGCGCAGCTCCTCGCAGGCACGCACGCAGCGGCCGCAACGGATGCAGCGAGTGAAGCCGTGCGTGATGAGCGGGTTGGAGTCGTCGGTGGGGACGGTGCGGCCCTTGCAGCGCCAACGCTGCGGCGAGACGCCCATGTACTGATACATGGACTGCAGCTCGCACACGCCGTACTTGGGGCAGCCGGTGCAGTCGGCCGGGTGCGTGGCCAGAATGAGCTCCATGGCCAGACGGCGCAGCTTGTCGGCAGCGTCACCCTTGGTGTTGACGACCATGCCCTCGGTCGCCTCGGTCATGCAGGCACGGACGGGCTCGTCCTGCCCCTCCACCTCGACCATACAGAGACCGCATCCCCCGATGGGCTCCAGGTCGGGATGGCCGCACAGATGCGGTACGAAGATGTCAGCGTCAAGCGCAGCGTTGAGGACGGACCGCCCCTCAAGCGCCTCGACGACCTGACCATCAATCGTCAGCTTCATGCGCTCCCTCTCCTTTCCGTAGTTGGAACAGAAACAACCACTTTCAACTATCAGACTTGCTGTTGCAAAAGGAAAGGTGCCTCTGCACCATTCCTTCTTGCAGGAGAGGTAACTATTTATGTGCATGTGTACAAACAAGCGCGTTGTAAGCGTCAGTTCCTTACGCACAGCAAATGCTCTTCAGGCAATTTGTTTCAGTCAACTGAAACGTTTGATAGAGATTAACTGCGAAGACAAATCCACTGAACTATGTTTTTGACTCGATTACCTAAGCAGTCTCTCCATGGGCCAAATTATCCATGATTTATGATGACGCCAGCTATAATCATGCGGGGGGCGCAACGCCTAAACGCCGAATAGAAGGATTGAACATGTTAAAGAGGATTACTACCGCACTCGCCCTAGCCGTTGCTCTCGTTCTTTCCATGAGCCTCATTGCCTGCAAGAGTCCTAAGGCCACTGGCTATTTGGGGACTCTTGAGGACGGCATGGAACTCATCTACATCGAGCTCGAGGATGGCACGGTCATTGCCTCGCTTACCGATGCCGAGCACACCGAAGAAAATGCCGATACCTATTCGGGCAAGGCAGCGACAGGCGCTGATGGCAAGGTCACGGTCACCGATGAGGAAAGCGGCAAACAGCTCGTGCTCACCATGACAAAGGGGGCGGACGACGCCTTCGAAGTGGATGTCGAAGGGCATGGCAAGGGTACGCTCAAGCCCTATGAGGGAGATCTCCTGGATATCATCACGAGCATGGCAACTGACGACACTCAGAGCAAGTAGTACGCAAAGACCATATGATCAGTAACGCGGAAGGCCGCCTCCGAAGAGGCGGCCTTCCCTTTATCTCAAGCGCCTATGCTTTGA
>JAFUBJ010000171.1 GCA_017460265.1 Atopobiaceae bacterium
CGTGAACAGGGGACGTGTACCTGTTCACGTCCCCTGTTCACGCTTTCCCGCTCACTCCTAATCATCAACCACCCAAATGGGTCTTTACCAAAAACCAGTCCTTATTTTTCGATTTTCAATCCTTCACTGTCGTAACATCTTCCTCTCCCTGAGCTTACATGTGTATAAAACGATTAAGTGCAGTTACTAATTCAGGAGAACAAGATGCACATCAGCACTCTTCGCGTCAACCATCTCAAGAATCCGCTTGGTTTTACGTTTTTCCATACCGTCTTTTCGTGGGCTGTCGAGGATTCCAAGGGCACCGTGGCCACCGCTTCGCGCATTGTGGTAACAAGCGATGGAGCCACCGTGGCAGACACCGGTTGGACTCAACTTGACTCGATAGCCACCAACGTTGATGTGCCTCTCAAGCCACGAACCCGCTATGAGTGGACCGTGTCGGTGCGCACCAACGCTGACGAAGAGGCCACCTCGGACATCGCGTTCTTCGAGACCGGCAAGATGGAAGAGCCTTGGTCTGCCCAGTGGATCGCGTGCGATGGCGCGGAGTCTTCCCGCCACCCCATCTTCTCGCGCACAATCGAGCTGGCCAGCGAAGTCACCTCCGCCCGCCTTTATGCCTGTGGCCTGGGCTTTTATGACGCGAGCATCGACGGTGAGCGCGTGGGAGACGAGTACCTTGCCCCCGGGACCAACGCCTACGACCGCTGGCTGCAGGTCCAGACCTACGACGTTTCCGAGCAGCTGCGCGGCGCTGACAACACCGCCAAGCTCAGCTTCCTCATGGGTAACGGCTGGTGGAAGGGCCGCTTTGGCTTCATCCCCGAGGACCGCGGCTTCTACGGCAACGACTGGCGTCTCATCGCCGAGCTGCATGTAACCTACGCTGATGGCAGCACGCAGGTCTTTGGCACGGACGAGGACTGGCGGATGACTCGCTCCACCATCACCGCCTCCAACATCTACGACGGCGAGCGCAGAGACGACACCCTCCCCGAAACTGAGCCTATCGCAGCTCATCTGCTCAGCGCTGACGAAGCAGCAGCCTCCACGGCAAAGCTCACTGACCGCCTCTCCCTGCCCGTTACCGCGCACGAGACCTTCTCGCCCACCGTCGTCAGCGTTCCCTCAGGCGACCTCGTCCTTGACATGGGCCAGGAGTATGCGGGCACCTTCCGCCTGCGCGTGCATGAACCCGCCGGCACCACCATTCGCGTGCAGCTGGGCGAACTTCTGCAGGACGGCGAGTTCTACAACGACAACCTCCGCAGCGCCAAGCAGGAGTACGTATATGTGAGCAACGGCGCCGAGCACGTGCTTGAGCCACGCTTCACCTACTATGGCTACCGCTACGTCAAGATCGAGGGCCTCTCCAGCTTCAAGGCCGAGGACTTCACGGGCGTCGTCCTGCACTCCAGCTTTGAGGAGACGGGCACCCTCACCACTGGCCATAAGCTGGTCAACCGCCTGGTTGAGAACGCGCGTTGGGGCATGAAGAGCAACTTCATGGACACCCCCACCGACTGCCCACAACGTGACGAGCGCATGGGCTGGACCGGCGACGCGCAGGTCTTTGCCACCACCGCTCTTTACCTTGCCGATCAGGAGCCCTTCTACCGCAAGTTTGCCTACGACATGGCTCAGGAGGCAGCCAAGCACGAGGGCGGCGCTCCGCTGGTTGCCCCTTCCTTCATGCTCGACGGTCCCGCCTGCGCCATTTGGGGAGACGCTACCTGCTTCATCCCCTGGCAGAGCTACCTCTTTAGCGGCGCCGTCTCCATCGTGGCTGAGCACTATGACGCCATGGCCGCTTGGATCGACTACGTGGAGCGCACCGACGAAGGCGAGAAGCACCTGTGGGGTGGCCTGCACCAGCTGGGCGACTGGCTGGCCCTTGACGCCCCCAAGAACGATCGCACCGGCGCCACCGACCCCGACTTCATTGCCTACCTCTACTGGTGGCGCAGCACCTGCGAGGTGGCCGATGCCGCACGCGTGCTGGGCAAGAAGTCAGAGGCCGAACGTTACGACGAGCTCGCTCAGTACCTGCGCGACTACATCAATGCCGAGTACTTCTCCCCCAACGGCCGCTGCGCGGTGACCACGCAGACCGCCTACGCCCTCTGCATCACCTTTGGCTTCGGCGCGCCCGAGTTCAACGCCTTTGCGCTCGACCGCGCGCTCTCTCGCAACGAGAACAAGCTGGTCACCGGCTTTGTGGGCACCAACTTCCTGCCGCGTGCCCTGTGCGAGGCCGGTATGGCCTCTAAGGCCTACGACCTGCTCACCTACGAGGGCTATCCCGGCTGGCTGCGTGAGGTGAAGCTTGGCGCCACCACCATCTGGGAGCGCTGGAACTCGCTGGACGACGAGGGAGTCATCACCGGCATCGGCATGAACTCCATGAACCACTACTCCTATGGCTCCATCGTCGAGTGGCTCTTTGGCTACGCCGCCGGCCTACGCCCCGTGGCAACCGAGCCCGGCTTCCGTCGTGCCATAGTGGCGCCCATCCCCAGCTGGCGCCTGGGCCATCTGGAGTGCACGCATGCCTGCGCCGCCGGCACCTGGCGTGTGGCGTGGAACTGCCTGGACGAGAACCACCTGCGTGTTGAGGTGGACGTGCCATTTGGCTGCACCGCTGACGTCACCCTCCCGCTTGCCCCGGCTTCCGCCTACGAGCAGCTGGGCAGCAACAAACTGCAGGCAGGCTCCCATGTGGTGGAGTACGAGACCACATCTCCGCTGCGCCGCGTGCCCACCGTTGACTGGCCCATCGGAGACCTCCTGGCCACGCCCGATACCGATGCCGTGGTCCGCGCGCACTGCAAGCCCGACTGGATCGCCCCTGATGAGCTGGGCCTTCCCATGCGCGAACTTGCCTACAAGCTCGCCCGCGGGTCGCGCCCCATGAGCGAAGAGGCCCTCGAGGCCTGTGACCAGGCGCTGCGTGCGCTGGCCGAGCCCGGCCCCGTAGCGTAGCCAGAGCCGTGAACAGGGTGAACAGGGGACGGGTACCTGTTCACGGCCACCATTCACCAATCAAGTCCGGACGAGTCCGGAAGGAAGAGAAGGGATCTAACCATGGCACGAGATTGGAACAAGCTCGCGACAGACGTCATCGAGCTCGTCGGCGGCGAGGAAAACATCGCCTCCATTACCCACTGCGTCACCCGCCTGCGCTTTAGGCTCAAGGACGAGTCCAAGGCTGACGACCAGCGCATTGGACAGCTTGAGGGCGTCATCCAGGTGCTGCATGCAAGTGGCCAGTATCAGGTGGTCATTGGCAACAAGGTGGGCGAGGCCTACGACGCCGTCGTGGCACAGCTCCCTGGCCTTGCCGGTGGCGAGGTCGCGGCAGACGCCGAAGAGGAAAAGGGCGGCTTCAGCCTGAACGCGCTCTTTGACATTGTCTCGGGCATCTTCGTTCCGTTCATCGGCATCTTCACCGCAGCCGGTCTTACCCGCGCCCTGGTGACCATGTGCGTGACGCTCGGCCTCTTCACCCAGGAGAGCTCCACCTTCGTGGTCCTCAACGCCATCGGCGACGGCGTCTTCCAGTTCTTGCCCATCTTCATTGCCCGCAACGCCGCCAAGAAGTTCAAGTGCAACGAGTGGATCGCCATGGCTGTTGCAGCCTTCCTCGTGACACCCTCCATGGTGGGTCTCAAGGACGCGTTTGCCGAGGCAGGCGGACCCACGCTCTTCGGTCTGCCCGTCATCCTGCCCGATTCCGGCTACCTGCAGTCAGTCTTCCCCATCATCTTTGCCACATACCTGCAGTCTTGGATCGAGAAGCCCGTCTCTAAGATGCCTCAGCTCGCCCGTGACCTCGTGGGCAACATGATCGTGCTCGTGTGCACCTCCCTTATCACCCTGCTGGTTGTTGGCCCCGTGGTGAACACCGTCTCTGGTTGGATCGCAGCTGGCCTCATGGCCATCCTGAACGTCGCCCCCGTCGTTGCTGGCTTCCTCATTGCCGCCCTCTGGCCCGTCCTCATCATCTTTGGCATGCACTGGGGCATGATTCCCATCATGATCTCCAACCTCATGACGCTCGGCTATGACGTGATCGGCCCCATCACCAACGCCACCAACTACGTCGTTGGCGCCGTGGTCCTGGCCATCCTGCTCAAGACCAAGAAGCAGAACGTAAAGGCCACCGCAACCGAGTGCCTCGCCTCTGCCTGGCTTGGCGCCATCACCGAGCCCGCCATCTACGGCCTGCTCCTCAAGTTCAAGCGTCCGTTCGTTGCCATGGCTCTCTCCTGCGGCATCTGCGGCGCCATCACCGCAGCAGTGGGCGTGCATCAGGTGGGCATCCTCACTACCTCCGTGCTTACCCTGCCCATCCTTGCTGCCAACTTGGGCATGCCGCACATGATCGCCATCGCTCTGGCCAGCATCGCCGGATTCGTGAGCACCTACCTCTTTGCCTTTGACGACAGCATGGTCGTTGACGAGTAAGCCCTTCCTTCTCGCCGGGGCGCCCGCTGCGGGCGCCCCGGCTCCTCACCACACGTAAAGGAGCGCATCATGAGCAAGAAGTTCCTGTGCAAGGACGTTGGCGGCACCAACACGCGCGTCGGCATCGTCAACGACTCTTTCGTCGTGCTTGGGTCGGCCATTGAGTCCACCAAGCAGCTTGCCGCCAAGGGTATCGGCGTGGGCCTCGCAGACCTTGTCCTCAAGTGGGCAGCGCTTGCCGAGGCCGAGGGCGATGAGCTCTCCCGCGTAGTCATTGGCGTGCCCGCCACCGTAGATGCCGCTTGCCGCCGCGTTTTGCAGGCGCCCAATGTGGAAGGGCTTTCCGGTTTAGCCCTTGCCGACCAGGTTGAGGAAATGACCGGCATCCCCACCATGGTGGAGAAGGACGTCAACCTGCTCATTCTTTCCGACATCCACAGCCTGGGGATTGACCGTATGGCATCCGTCACAGGCGTGTACTTTGGCACGGGCATTGGCAATGCGCTCTATCTGGGCGGACAGGTTTGGCACGGAGCGCATGGATCTGCCGGCGAGCTTGGTCACATTCCCATGCTCGGCCGCACCGAGACCTGTGGCTGTGGCAACCCCGGCTGCCTTGAGTGCTTTGGCGGCGGTCATCACCTTGCGAGCGTCTGCAATGAGCACTTCCCCGAGGTGCCTATTGGCGAGGCCTTCGTACGCCTGTCAAATGAACCCGAGGTCATCGAGGTGCTCGAGGCCATGGCTATCGCCGTCGCCACCGAGGCAAACATCCTTGACCCCGACGAGATGATCATTGGTGGCGGTCTTCCGCTCATGCAGGGCTTTAACCGCGACGCCTTTGCCGAGCGCGTACGCACGCACCTACGCAAGCCTTTCCCGGCAGAGACGCTCGCGCTGCGCTACTCGCAGCAGGGCCAGCTCAGCGGACTGGTGGGCGGCGCCATTCGTGCAACGATGTAGCCGGTTTACGCAGTGCCGTAGCGCAGCTTGCGATATGCACTTGGCGTAATGTCGCACATCTTGGCAAAGCGGTACGAGAAGTTGCTCTCCGTGGCAAAGCCCACCTGGCGCGCAACCGAGCCAATTGGCTCGTCGGTCTCAATCAGCAGCTGCTTTGCCCGACTGATGCGCTGGCGAAGTAGGTAGTCGTGAGGAGATGTTCCCAACGACTGTCTGAAAAGCCTCGTAAGATAGCTGGAGCTCACGTTTGCTGCCTTGGCAAGGTCTTCTACTGAGATGGGATCCGCAAGATGATCAACTGCGTAGACACAGGCAAGGCGCACGGGGTCGTCTGGAGCATCAGTTGTGCGGGCCACAGCCATGACAAGCTCGGAGAGCATGGTGTGCACCGAGATCCCCATGCGCTCCTCGTTCTCTACGCTCTCCGTCTTGATCTTGTCAAAGAGCAGCTCAAAGTGTGACCTCATGCGCGTCTCGGAAAGGGTGATAGGCATTAGTTTGGGAACGCCGAGTCTTCGGGCCATTGCCTCGACGCCCGCGCCCTCTATGTGGGCCCACAGGTGGTACCAATGGCCGCGTGTTGCCGAGGTGCCGTACACCTGCGGCATACGGCAGTCCATGAGCAGCGCCTGCCCATGGTTGACCGTAACCGTGCGGTTTGCCTGCGTGAAGTATCCCGCCCCGCCAAAGGTGTAGATCAGGAGGTAGCTGTCCTTGCTCAAGCGACCGGTGACAAAGTGCTCCCTGCCGTAGAGCGCGCCTGCCTCGGTGCACACGAAGGGCATCTCGAGCTGCACTACGCTCGGTGTCGTTGCCAGCCAGAAGCTCCTGGGGTCAATGTCGCCCGTTATGCGGTAGCGCTGCTCGTTGTTTCTGACCACGTCATCACCCGACCATCAGATATTGGTATCTTGCAATAGTTGTATCACGAAGGAGGCACGGCATATGGCACTCATCCAAATGAACTACCTGTCAAACGCGCTTCTGCGCACCGTTCCCGTCAACGTCATCCTGCCCGTTGACAAGGTCTCGTCAAAGACGCGCGACTACGAGGCGCGCACCAAGCCGTTCAAGACGCTCTATCTGCTGCATGGCATGTTTGGCAACTATACCGACTGGTGTGCCAACACCCGCGTCCAGCGCTGGGCCGAAGAGAAGAACCTTGCCGTAGTCATGCCCTCAGGCGACAACATGTACTACGTGAACAGCCTCATCCCGTTCAATGACTATGGCGCGTTCATTGGCGAGGAGTTGCCGCGCATCATGCAAGCCGCCTTCCCGCTTTCAGACCGGCGCGAGGACACCTTCATTGCCGGGCTTTCCATGGGCGGCTTTGGCGCCATCCGCAACGGCTTCAAATACGCCGACACGTTCAGCCACATTGCCGCACTGTCCAGCGCCATCACGGTGTTGGACCCCACCTTCCACCCCATTGCAGGCGACAAGGCCGTCTTTGGCGATCTTGCCGCTGCAGCCCAGACCGACAAGAGCCATCAGGTATGTTACGAGCAGCTGAAGGAGCGTGTGGCAGCTGGTGAGGCAGCCATGCCGCGCATGTATCTGGCCTGCGGCACGGACGACGAGTTCATTACCAGCTCACGCGCCTTCCGCGACCAGTTGACAGCTGACGGCGTTGACCTCACCTACGACGAGGAGCCGGGTGGCCATGAGTGGGACTTCTGGGATCGACAGATCAAGAAGGTCATTGACTGGCTACCACTTGACGATGCCGAGCAAGGCTTCAGCAGCGGAGCGATTGATTAGCTCGCAAACAGGAAAGCCCGGACCAGAAGGTCCGACCTTCTGGTCCGCAGCAGCGGAGCCGTTGATTAGCCGGGTACCGTGAACAGTTACCCGTCCCCTGTTCATGATTACTGCTAAGATATCCTCATTCTTGCTAAGTTTTGCAAAGTGAGGACATCATGGCAATAGATCGCAGACGGATTGAAGCGCTGGTTCGTGACCTTCGTCACGTTGCGACCGACACGCAGGACATCGAGGTCAAAGAGTCTGTCCAGAAGCTCCCCACTTCCATGGCAGAGACCGTATCCGCCTTCTGCAACGGACCTGGCGGCACCATCATCTTGGGCCTATCCGAGAAGAACGGCTTTACCGTCGCGCCCGGCTTTCGCGCGAAACCCACGGCCGATGCGCTTGCCACCATCTGCTCGGACAAGCTCACGCCGCCCATCCGGCCGGAAATCAACGTCGTTGACTTCGAGGGGACGCAGCTCGTCGTCGCGCACGTTCACGAGCTTCCTCCGCGCGAGAAGCCCTGCTTTATCACCGAGCGAGGCGTCTATCAGGGTTCGTATGTGCGCGTTTCGGATGGCGACAGAAAGCTCACCACCTATGAGATCGACCGCCTCCTCGAAGAGCGCACGCAGCCCACGTTTGACCTCGACATCGTAGAAGCTGCGGCTTACCACGACCTTGATCAGGAGCTCGTGGGCGCCGTGCTTGAGCGCCAACGAACGATTCACCCAAAGATCTTTGCCGACCGCGATGACTCAGAGACGCTCACCATGCTGCATGTGCTGGCCCGCGCAGCCGATGGAACGCTCAGGCCCACGCTGGCAGGCCTGCTTGCCCTTGGCACCTATCCTCAACAGTTCTTTCCTCGGCTTACGGTTACCTTCACCGCAAACCCCTTGCGCGACGAGGCGTCAGGGCTTACCACCTACGCCGATGCCGAGACCATGGCAGGGTCCATCCCCGCAATCCTTGCCGATACGATTGCAGCGGTGCGGCGCAACGCAAACGCCCTGGACGGGGTGCAGCTTCCCCTTGCCGCTGTGCGTGAGGCGGTTGCCAATGCGCTGGTCCATCGCGACTACTCTCCCCTTGCGAGGGGCACAGCCGTGCAGGTGAGCCTCACGCCCGACAAATTTGAGGTCACGAGCCCCGGAGGTCTCTACGGCACCGTCACGTCGGACAGCCTTGGCACACCTGGGTACTCGTCCGCCCGTAACCAATACCTGCTCTCGCTTTTGGAGGCAGTGCCCTTCTCGGATGGCTATCTGGTCGAGAATCGCAAGGCAGGGTATCGCCTCATCTGCGACGAGCTCTCGCGGGCGGAGCTACCCGCCCCACGTGCGGAGGATCACATCTCGTCGTTCTCCCTTACGGTGGAGCTGCCCGAACGTCAAGTCGTTGACGTGATTGCTCCCGACGAGATAGTCACCTTCCTCAGAGAGCATGGCGAATCCACGGCACAGGAAGTCGCGGACGGAACGAAGCTGCCGCGCCGCACCGCGACCTACCGACTGTCGCAGCTCGTGGAGCAGGGTGTTGTCATGCGCATCGGCAAGCCCCGCAGCCCCAAGCAGCGCTATCGGTTGGCGTAGACTTGCAGCTTTGTGCACCGTTGGGATGTACGCTTCGTGTACCGCGAAAGGAGTCCTGGATCACACCGCCTCGCTACTAGAGCTTGCGGTAGATTGCCAGAGCACCTTGGCCGCTCAAGCGGATGGATGACGCGCCAAACTCCGCCGGCGTGGACACGCTGGAACCAGCGGCAACCAGCTCGAATCCCTCACGCGTGCAGTCATACGACCAGCCGCTGTCCAGCACCCACGTACCCACAGCGTCCTCAACATGTATTTGCGAGAAGAGCCAGTCGCCATAGGCACTATCCTCGGTCGCCACATGCGCCGTCGCGATGTCCACCGTAGCAAGCGTCCAGTGCTCCCCAGACTTGATCACAGCCTCGAGCACACCCGCTTCAAACGGCACCTCAAAGAGCGCGTAGCATTCGGCCGTCTGTGCGCTTCCCACCGTCTTGCCATTCAGCAGCAGCTCAACGTCGCCTTCTGGCGCATACACCTCGACCGTCATCGGCGTGCCCGGCTCAACGCCCCACGTCCAGCTGGCCACTGCATCGGTGAACTTCCAGGGTCCAAACATGCGCGGAGTCCCATGTGCCTCCGGCGGACGCACCGCGATGTACGGCTTGGTGCGCAGGCCGAACACGATCTCTCGCCAATACGAGACGGGCCTGCGAAAGCCAAAGGCGTCCACATCACCAGACGTGTTCTGCCACGCAGGATACGGTGCATCACCCAGCTCGCCGATGTAGTCCCAGCCCGTCCACGTAAACTCGCCAATAACCGCTGGCAGCCTCTTGACAAGGTCCCAGTTCTCGGCAACCTGACGCGGATACGTCTCGGTACCCAGCATCACGCGCTGGGGATAGTGCTCGGAATCACCCTCGTAGCGTGCGGTCATGTAGTTGTATCCCTGCACGTCAACGCTGCTGTCAAGACGCTCAAGCACGCGCGAGACCACGGGATGGCGCGTGATTTCGGCCATACGCGTAGCCATGAGACCCATGAACTGGTTCACGTCGCCCGTCACGAAGTCCTCGCGCGGACGTCCGGTAAGGTCGGCCGCGATGTCGGCCACCTCTTCGCCCGCCGCAAAGGCACCGTTTACGCCATTGGTCACAAAGCGTGTGTCGTCCAGCTCGTGAATCAGCTGGTACAGCTCGTGAGCCACCTCAAAGCCACGCTCGGTGTTGATGTCAGAGATCTCGTTACCGGTGGAGTAGCCCACCACGCACGGGTGCGCACGGCTCTCGCGCACGAGGGAGGTGGTCACCTGCTGCCAACTGTGCGGGAAGTACTGGGCAAAGTCACCAAAGCCCTTCAGCTTGGTCCACATGTCGCAGATCTCGTCCAGCACGTACACGCCCAGCTCATCGCAGGCGCGCAATAGCTCCGCGCTGGCGTGGTTGTGCGCACTGCGAATGGCGTTGAAGCCCGCCTCCTTCAGCCGCGATACGCGCCACAGCTCAAACTCCTTATGGGCCACGCCGCCAAGGATGCCCTCGTCGTGATGAATGCAGGCACCACGTAGCAGTACCGGCTTGCCGTTGATGAGAAGCCCACGCTCCGGGTCCCACGACTCGGTGCGCAGCCCGCAACGCGTGTGCGCCACATCGTCTCCCACCGTAAGCTCAACCCAGTAGCAATGCGGGTCATCATCGCTCCACGGGCGAATGC
>JAFUBJ010000172.1 GCA_017460265.1 Atopobiaceae bacterium
CGCTGGGCAATCGCTATGAGCTGCCCGACCACAAACGGGCTGATGATGTGCCCACAGGCGGTACCCGCCGCATTGGTAAGCCTCACGCCTTCGGGAAAGGGCACCATGCCGCGGGTGTAGAGGTCGGTTCCCGCCCAAGTCATCTGTACCCAACGCACGTGAGTGCCTTCGGCCAACAGAGCCAGGGCGGGCTCGCCAATAACGGCATCGGCTTTTTGCAGCAACCTGCGCATTTCCTCACCTGCAGGGTCAACGCTCACCTGTCTGAGCTCGGCGCGGTCCCCCGCAACAGCGTGAAGTGCCTCCATGTGGTGCTCCCTGAACGGCACGGCCACCAGTACGCGCAGCTTGTCTTCCATGAATGGCTCCTCTCGGTTGTTTTCACCATCATACGGCAGCGTATTTGCTTTCGTGCAACAACGTGCCACGCTGGCACAGGAAAAGGCATGGTATTTGTCTTTGTGCAACACTATCACGCGCCACAACACTCTTCGCGCAACAAAGAGCGTTGCACGAAAACGAATAGCATGCCGTTTGCGCCTCTCGGATTACCTTTTGTTGCACAAAGCCGAATATCATGCCGTTGCGTTATTCTTGGACAACTATCAAACGCTGGACAGCCCCGTCGAGAGGCGGACCCATGCACATCAGAAGATCGACCGAGCAGGACTTCGAGCGCATCATGGAAATCTACGCACGCGCACGGAGGTTTATGGCACAGACCGGAAACCCCAACCAATGGGGGCCAAACCAATGGCCGCCAGCCGATCTCATCCACCAAGACATCGCCATGGGCAAGGGATATGTCTGTGAGCACAACGCGCAGGTAGTCGGAGTCTTCTTCTTTGACCAAGGCTATCGGGTGGAGCCGACCTACGACCACATCGACGACGGCCAGTGGGTCGGAGACGAGACCTACGGCGTGGTGCATCGCATCGCCTCGGATGGCAGCGTGAAAGGCACGGGCCGATTCTGCCTCGAGTGGGCCTTCGACCAATGCGGACATCTGCGCATAGACACCCACGGCGACAACGTCGTCATGCAGAATCTCCTACGCAAGCTGGACTTCGTTCATTGCGGAACCATATACGTCCATGAGGACAACGACCCACGCCTTGCCTTCGAGAAGCTTTCATAGACGCTGCGAGTTGGGTGAGGGACGGCATTGGTCGTATGCGAGTTCAGCACAGCGCGCATTCGCCGGCGTCGCAAAGCGACGGCGCAGCGAATCGCCTGACTGGCTGCTTGAGCATACGGCCAACGCCGTCCCTCGTCCCTCGCCGCAGGTTCGGTTTAGGCAAACAACTCCGCGGTCTTCTCCATGCGCTCAATGACGCCCACCCCAAACGGGCAGCGACTCTCGCAGCCACCACAGGCAATGCATTCGTCGGCGTGATGGTCAAGCGCCAGATAGTGGTCTCTCACCAGCGCCGGCACCTCGCCACCCTTTGACACCTGAACCTCGGCCAGGTCGTAGAACTTGTTGACCTGCGCCACGTTGATGCCCATGGGACAAGGTGCGCAGTGGCCGCAGTAGGTGCAAAGCCCGCTCGCGTTGTTGCGCGGCGCGTTGGCAAGCACGCTTGCATAGTCGCGCTCCTCCTCCGTTGCCGTTTCGTAGGCAACGTCCGCCACGAGGTCTGCCACGCTGCCATAGCCGGCCATGACGCTCGCCACGGCAGGACGCGTCAGGGCATAGTGCAGGCACTGAGTCGCGCTTAGTGCCACGCCAAAGGGACTGCGGTCGGCATCCATCAGGCGCCCGCCCGCAAAGGCCTTCATCACGGTCAGGCCCACGTCCTCGCGCTCGCACAGGCGGTAGAAGTTAAGGCGGTCCTCGTCAAAGCCCGAGAACTCCGCATCGGGCGCGCTCGTCAGCGTGTTGATGTCGTAGTCTCCTGGCTGCATGTCGTAGGCGGGGTTGATGGAGAAGAGCATCATCTCAACGGCGCCCTGCTCAACGGCATAGGCGCCGCACACGGCGCTGTGGGTTGACATGCCAATGTGGCGGATGGTGCCCTCGGCCTTGAGCCGCTCGACAAAGTCACGATAGGGACCTTCAAGGCAGCGCTTGAGCTCGTCCAGATCATCGATGTAGTGCATCATGCCCAGCTCCACGTGGTCGGTGTGGAAGCGGGTGAGCAGGTCGTCGAAGGCCACCTTGCAGGCCTCCACGTCACGCGTGCGCACGTACTGGCCACCCTGCCAGGTTGATCCGATGTGCCCCTGCACGATCCAGTGGCCAGGGTTCTCTGCGCACGCGTCCCCCAGGCGCGTGCGGACCTCAGGGTCGCTCATCCAACAGTCAACGATATTGACGCCCAACTCTGCGGCGCGCAACGTGATGGCACGGGCCTCCTCGGCACTCATGCGGTCGAGCCACTCGCCGCCGTAGCCAATCTCGCTCACCATCAGGTCCGTCTTCCCCAAACGACGGTAGTTCATGGTCGGCTCCTCTCTTGCGGTAGACAAATCTATTGTCCCCCGAGAGAGCACTGACGACAAATGCCAATACGTCACACAAAGCCATGCGCACGACGCATGATGAGGCAACCCGCAAGAGAAAACGGCAAACGCTTTCTATGAAGAGGCTGCGGACGAGACGGCCTCGGTTCTGTTCGCTTTTCTATGCAGATCCATGTGGATGAGTGAGCAGGTAGCAACGTGCATGGTTACGCGCACGCTCGAAGTCATGCGGCACCATCCGCTCGCTCACGTCTTCCACCACAAAGTCGCAGCTTGGAAGCTCGCAGTGCGCAGGAAGTGCCAGAACGAGGGTGCCCCGTGGCGCAAGCACCTTCCCAAGCAGCACCAGAAGCCCGGACAAGTCCCGCTCCAGGCTCCATGCCCTTGCATCGCCGCGGCCTTCCAGACGCTCGGGTGGTGAGCACAGAATCACGTCGTACGTCCTGTGAGCCTTTGCTTCCCGCACAAGCCACGAACGCACGTCTGCACACGCGAGCGCATTGCGCTTGCCCGCAAGTCCATTCAACCTGAGCGCCTCGCCAACCCACTCGATGCGTTCCTTTGAGGCGTCCACCGTCACGGTGCTCCTTGCCCCTATCGACGCGGCAAGCACCGTCGCCGCGCTGCCCGCGGCAAAGAGGTTGGCGAACCTCCCGCCCCGCGATAACTCGGCCGCCTCTTCTCGAATCAACCGCTGGTCAAGAGGCAGGCCCTTTCCCACCGCTCCCGCAAGATCTGTCCTGAACAGGCACCCCGCCTCAGAGACCGTGGCCAGGCGCTCCCCACCAGAAGCATCTTTCACACGCTCGTAGAGCCCATCGGTCACCCATGGCTTCTGCACCGCGTCGCCATTCGCCATGTCGAGCGTAGCGACCGTGATCGTCACGGCATCGGCAAAGTGCCGCCCCGCCCGCTGCACGTCAACCGCGCGAGGGCGAGGTCGCTCCTCCACCACCGCAAAGGTCTTTCCCTCATCCGGCCCCGCTCCCTCATACACGTCAACGGAGAGCGGGTAGTCGGGCAAGTCGGCATCGTAGAGGCGATAGCACGACACTCCCTCACGGCGAGCCCAGCGAGCTCGTTCCTTGGCCACCTTGCGCAGACGCCCAGCAAACTGCACGCTGCCCTCATCTGCCATGCGCACGGCCACCTGTCTGCCCGAAAGCGTCGTTACCGTATGTGCCTGGGGACCCAGCGACAGGTCGTAGTGCCTTACCCATGCCTCGATGGGGCCATTGTAACAAGCAATCACCTCGTGGGGAGTCCGTCCCAATGCGGTGTCGATGCCAAGGTCAGGCGTGATGAAAGCCGCCTGCCATCCCTTGGGCACCGCATCCACCGCAGCCGCCAGCGCTTGGTGCACGGCCGGCAGCTCGGCCTGCGAAAGCAGGCGCATCCCATAGGGCGGATTGGCCACAAGAAGGCCCCGCATCCCACGTGTGCCGCGCACGTGACGCGCCAAGTTGGCGGCGTCATCCACGTAAAAGCTCACGCGGCCAGCCACTCCCGCACGCTCGGCATTCGCACGCGCAAGCTCAACCACGGCCGCATCAATATCGCCAGCAACAATCCGCACGTGCGGCCGCGAATCGGCCTGCTCGGCATAGGCCTCAGCCACAAGCTCGTTCCAGAGTTGCGCGTCGTGGCGCACCCAGCCCTCAAAGCCCCAGCGCTCACGCAGAAGGCCCGGGGCGATGCCCGCAGCCATCATGGCGCCCTCAATGGCCAGCGTGCCAGAGCCGCACATGGAGTCTACGAGCATCCCGCCCTCTGCCGCAAGCAAGTCCCAGCCCGCAAAGACCAGAACCGACGCCGCAAGCGTCTCTTTGAGCGGAGCCTCGGATTGCACACCCTCCTGGCGGTACCCACGTCGATGCAACGACTCGCCCGAAAGGTCAAGCAAAAGCGTCGCACGGGTGCCATGCAGACCCACCTGCAGCAAAAACCCGGGTTGCTTGGCGTCAACGTCGGGACGGACGCCACGCACCTCGCGTAACCGGTCGCACAGGGCGTCCTTCACCTTCAAGGCAACGAAGTGCGTGTTCCTCAGCATCTCGTTCGTCCCGTGCGCTCGAACGGCAACCGTGGCCCCGTCGCGCACGTGGCGCTCCCAGGGAAAGGAGACCACGTTCTGATAGAGCTCGTCGGCGTCTGCCGCCGCAACACGGCCCAGCACCAGCTGCACGCGCGTTGCCACCCTGCTCCACAGACAAACGCGGTAGGCGTCGCGCTGCGAGCCAAAGAAGGCCACCGACCCGTTCAGGGGCCTCACACGACGCATGCCCAGCCCACGCAGCTCGTGGGCCAGCGCCTTCTCGAATCCACCCGCACACCGCGCAACAAGCTCTTGTTCGCTCGCCTTCACCCAGACCTCCTTGCATCACTTCCATGATGGTACATAAAACGGCCGCAAAGGGGCATGCCTCTAGACCTCTTTCGTCTCTGCCGGGTCGGCCCTCAAGCGTATGATTTGCTACCCTTAAGAACAGGTAAATTGACGATTGGAGATGACCATGTTTCGCAAGATGAGACGCTTCAAGCAGCTCCTGCCCATCGAGAAATGCCAGCAGATCCTTGCCAGCCAGAAACGAGCGGTTCTCTCCGTCTTGGGTGATGACGGGTACCCCTATGGCGTTCCTTTGGACTATATCTACGACCCCACACGCGGAGAGCTTGGATCCTTCTTCTTCCACAGCGCCGTCGAGGGCCACAAGCTCGATGCCATAGCGGCCTGTGACAAGGCAAGCCTCGTGGTCATGGACGACGGCGAGCGCAACGAAGGCGAATGGTGGTACTACGTCAATTCGGTCATCTGCTTTGGTCGTGCGTCTGTGGTCGAAGACCCGCAGCTCAAGCACGACACGCTGTACGCGCTCGGGGCAAAGTACTTCCCTAAGGGCACCGACATCGAAGACGACATCTCAAGGAACGGTCACCGCGTGAAGATGATCGAGTTCAAGGTCGAGCACATGACCGGCAAGCACGTCCAAGAGAAGTAGCCAAAATCAACCCGTGGAGAAGCACATGAAACCGCTGCGCGTCGCAACCATAGGCACGGGCATCGTCGTGGACTGGTTCCTCGATGCCGTCTCGCAGACCGAGGGCATCGAGCTGGTGGGAGCCTATTCCCGCTCGCTCGAGAAGGCCCGCGCGTGGGGAGAGCCACGCGGGGCACGCCTCTTCTTTGACGACCTTGACGAGCTCGCTGCCTGTGCAGAAATTGACGCGGTCTATGTGGCCTCGCCCAACGCGCTGCACATCCCCAACGCCAACGTCATGCTCGAGGCGGGAAAGCACGTTCTGGCCGAGAAGGCCCTCGCCTCAAATGCGCGCGAGGCTGCCGAGGCATTTGCCCTGGCACACGAGAAGGGCGTCGTCCTCATGGAGGCCATGCGCAACGTCCATGGCCCCGTCTTCGACACCATCCGCGATGCCCTCCCCCAGCTGGGCGAGGTCCGTTCCGCAACCCTGCGCTTCTCCAAAGTGTCGTCGCGCGTTCCCGCCCTCATGGCCGGAAGGCTCACCAACACCTTCGACCCGTGCATGTCGGGAGGCGGGCTCATGGACATCGGCGTGTACTGCGTGTCGGCCATGACGGCGCTGTGGGGCGCTCCGCAACGCGTGGCAGCCATGGGCACCACCTTTGACGTCAGCACTATCGGCGGTGACCCCCGCTGGCCCCTCGTAGAGCTTGGTGGCGAGGCGCTCTGTGACTACGGCGACTTCGTGGTCAACCTCAGCTGGGGAAAGGTGGGCGACAATCACGTTCCCTCCCAGATCATGGGCACCGAGGCAACGCTGGTCATTGACTCCATCAGCACGCCGCAACACGTTGAGGTCGTGCGCCCCGCACAAACCGACGGCGGGTACGGCTCTGGCGCGGGAGAGGCAACGCTTTTGGGGTTCCCCATGGACGGAAGCCTCATGACGGCCGAAGTCGCAGACTTTGTCACCGCCTGTTCCGGCAGCTCCGCAGGCCAAGAGCTTGCGCAGCGCTACGAGCGCATCTCTCTTGACGCGCTTTCGGTCATGGACCACATACGGCAGCAAATCGGAACACGGTTCCCCGCCGACGGCCCCCTGGCCCAGTAGTTTTATGGACGCAGCAATCAGAAGGGAAAGCGGTCTTGCCTGATTCCTATAACCTTGGGATGTATGTCCCCTACCTCGACGATGACGTCCCGGCGCTCGACGGGGAGCAGTCCCTTGACCTCTTCCTGTCGTGGGTCGCCACGCAGGACATGGAGCTCTGGCCCCACCAAGAGGACGCGCTTCTGTCGCTTGCGGCGGGAAACCACGTCATACTTGGCACGCCAACCGGCTCGGGCAAGTCGATGGTTGCCCTAGGGCTCTGCTTCATGGCCATGTGCTCGGGCGGGCGTGCCTTCTATACGGCACCCATCAAGGCTCTGGTCAGCGAGAAGTTCTTTGACCTCGTGGGCATTTTGGGCAAGGACAACGTGGGCATGATCACCGGTGACGCGTCCATCAATGCCGACGCACCCGTCATCTGCTGCACGGCAGAGATCTTGGCCAACCAGGCGCTCCGCGAAGGAGAGTGGAGCGACGTCGCCTGTGTTGCCATGGACGAATTCCATTACTTTGGCGATCACGACCGTGGCTGGGCTTGGCAGGTGCCCCTGCTCACCCTCCCCCATACGCAGTTCCTGCTCATGAGCGCCACGCTTGGCGACGTGACTGCCATACGCGACCTTCTTGAGCGCCAGACCGACCGCGATGTCGACCTTGTCCTTGACGCGCCACGCCCCGTGCCGCTTACCTACGAGTTTGTTGACACCGCCCTCGAGGCAACGGTAGAGCTTGCGGTTAAACAGGAGAAGGCGCCCCTGTACATCGTGCACTTCAGCCAAGATGCCGCCCTCAAGAGCGCCCAGGCCTTGGCAAGCTACGGCGTGTCCACCAGGGAACAACGCGATGCCATCAAGGAGGCCTGCAAGGGCACCCGCTTCAGCACGGCTTTTGGCAAGACGCTTCAGCGCCTTCTCGCAGCGGGCGTCGGAGTCCACCATGCCGGCATGCTGCCACGCTACCGCTTGCTGGTGGAGAAGCTCGCGCAACAAGGGCTGCTTCCCGTCATCTGCGGGACGGATACCCTGGGCGTGGGCATCAACGTGCCCATCCGCACCGTGCTTTTGACCGCCCTGGCAAAGTATGACGGCCACCGTCAGCGCCGCCTGAACGCACGCGAGTTTCACCAGATCGCGGGACGCGCCGGCCGCTCCGGCTTTGACACAGAGGGCGCCGTCATCGCCCAGGCAACCGAATACGACATAGAGCGAGCTCGCGCCCTGCTCAAGGCAGGCGGCGACCCCAAGAAGGCCCGCAACGTCAAGACCCGCAAGCCGCCCGAGGGCTTCGTGGGCTGGAACAAGCAGACCTTCGAGCGGCTCGTGGAGGCAACGCCCGAGGCGCTCATCCCCCGCATGCAGATCAGCCATTCCATGGTCCTGTCCGAGGTAGCCCAGGGCGGCGACGCCCGCGCCCGCATCAGCAAGCTCATCGCCGACTCGATCCAAACCGAGGCGCAAAAGGCGGAGCTCGAGGTGCGCGCCGACGAGGTCTTTGCCACGCTCATGGATGCTGGCGTCGTCCTGAGCGAGGTCGACGAACGGGGCGAGGACGACTACTGGGTGACCATCGAGCTGCCGGAGTGGTTTGCTCTTGACCAGCCCCTCTCCCCCTTCCTGCTTGCGGCCCTCGAGCTTCTTGACCCCGAGAGCGACGCCTATGCGCTCGACGTCATTTCGCTTGTCGAGGCGACTATCGAAGACCCGCGTCAGATTCTGGTGGCTCAAGAGAAGGCGGCGCGTGCCAAGGCAATAGCCGAGATGAAGGCGGACGGCATCGAGTACGAGGAGCGCATGGAGCGGCTTGAGGACGTGACCTACGAACGCCCTCTTGAGGAGATGATCGACACAGCCTATGCACAGTACTGCGAGCAGGTTCCCTGGGCGCGTGACTTTGAGCCCAGACCCAAGTCCGTCCTGCGCGACATGCTCGAGACGGCAAGCGACTTCAAGACCTACATACAGAGATGTGGCATCGCACGCGCGGAAGGCATCCTGTTGCGCTACCTCTCCGAGGCTTACCGCGCGCTCGACAGAACCGTGCCCCTCGACAAGCGCGACGAGCGCCTCGAGGACATCGTGGCGTGGCTCGGGCTGGTCGTGCGCACCGTTGACTCCAGCCTTGTTGACGAGTGGGAGGGGTCTGACACGGCCGAGCTTGACGCCGGGGCACCACCCGAGGACGCCGACGAGGTCGTGCATGACCGACGTGCCATCAGGCTGCTGGTGCGCAATGCCCTCTTTGCCCGCGTCAGGCTTGCCGCGGAGGAGCGCTATGAGGAGCTTGGCGCTCTCGACGGCGACTGGGGCTGGAGAGCGCCGCGCTGGCAACGTGCCATGGAGGCCTACTTTGAGGAGCACGACGAGGTGTTGCTGGACGGCGATGCCCGCTCGGCAGCATACCTGCAGATAGACGAGTCCGACGAGAAGTCCGAGCATCTGTGGCACGTGCGCCAGACCTTCAAGGACCCAGAGGAAGACCGTGACTTTGGCATTGCGGCCGACGTGGACCTCGATGTCACGCAGGAAGAGGGAACGGTGACGTTTGACAACTTCCAGGTTGGCTTTGGGGAAGACCTCCTAGATCTAGCCTCTCTAAGATAGAGGGATATGCGCCGAAGATGCCTTGGTTCAGCCCTGTTGGGAAAAGGGGAACCCTACAATGGTTCTCGTCGAGAGCCCATGGGCGCTCCGTGCACCAACAAGAAAGGACTGGGCGATGAAACGAATATGGCCCGCGCTCGTCGCGGCGTTCGCCATTTGCCTCGCCCTCGCAGGCTGCGGAAAACCAAAGGACCCCGCCGAGGACTTCATCGGCAAGTGGGAAGTCATCAGCATCA
>JAFUBJ010000173.1 GCA_017460265.1 Atopobiaceae bacterium
ACGACATCCTGGCCAAGCTTCCGCAGGGCGTTGACACCGTCATAGGAAGCCAGGGCACCTACCTCTCTGGCGGCGAGCAGCAACGCGTGGCACTTGCCCGCGCCATCCTGAAGGATGCCCCCATCGTGGTGCTCGACGAGGCAACGGCCTTTGCTGACCCCGAGAACGAGGCCCTCATCCAGAAGGCCTTCGCGCATCTTCTGGCCGGTCGTACGGTGGTGATGATCGCGCACCGCCTCTCCACAGTGGTTGACGCGGACAAGATCGTGGTGCTGGACCAAGGCCACGTGGCTGAGCAGGGCACCCATGCCGAGCTGGTCGCCGCTGGTGGTCTCTACGCGCGCATGTGGGCCGACTACCAGACCGCTGCGCAGTGGAAGATTCAGAAGGAGGTGGCATAGCCATGATCTTTGGTGAGAAGTTCCGTCGGAAGTATGCCCTTTCCGAAGCCGGCGAGGCCAACGTGAAGAAGGGCGTGTTCTGGACCGTCGTCACTAACCTGCTGGTACTGAGTGGAACCGCGCTGCTTTACCTGCTGATGCGCGCCTTCATGGCCGTGCTGGTTGATGGGGCGCCGCTGCCCTCCGCGCTTCCGTATCTCGCAGGTGTCGTGGCGTTCTTTGTCCTTTCGCTCCTTGTGCACAGCAACCAGTATCAGTACACCTACTCGGTGGTGTATGACGAGGTGGGCTTTGTGCGCACGAGCTTGGCGGAGCGCCTGCGCAAGCTTCCGCTCTCGTTCTTTGCCCATCGCGACCTGGCCGACCTGACCGTGACCATGATGAGTGACGTCGACCGCTTGGAGCACGTGTGGAGCCACGTGCTTGGCTACCTCTACGGCGGCTATATCTCCACGGCCCTCATGGCGGTGGGCGTCACGGCGTACAACTGGAAGCTGGGCCTGGCGTGCCTGTGGGGCGTGCCTGTGGCGTTTGCGCTGCTCTTTGGCTCGCGCAAGGTGTTCGCGGCCTACGCCGCAAAGGCAAAGGCAGCGGCGCTTGCCGTGGCGGATTCCGTGCAGGAGACGCTCGAGGGCATGCGCGAGATTCGCGCGACCAACCAGGAGGCTCGCTATCTTGATGGCGTGAGTGCCACCATCGACGAGAGCGAGTGCCAGCAGACTGCGGCGGAGCTGCGTACAGGCATCTTCGTCAACTCAGCGAGCGTCATCATGCGTCTGGGCATGGCCACCACCGTGCTTGTGGGTGCGCGCCTCATCCTTGCTGGCGAGATCGACTTCATGACCTTCTTCATGTACCTGCTGATGGTTACGCGCATCTATGCGCCGTTCGATCAGTCGCTGGCCCTCATCGCCGAGATCTTCGTCTCGGACGTCTCGGTGCAGCGCCTGAACGAGATTCTGCACACACCCGAGGCAACCGGCAGCGAGGAATTTGCTCCCGTGGGCCACGACGTGGCGTTTGACCATGTGGGCTTCTCGTATGGCACTGGCGATGACGCGGCGCTGGAAGACGTCACGTTTGTGGCGAAGGAAGGCGAGGTCACCGCGCTGGTCGGTCCTTCAGGCAGCGGCAAGAGCACGTGCGCGCGGCTTGCGGCGCGCCTGTGGGACCACACGTCCGGATCGCTTACCGTGGGTGGTGTCGAGGTGCTTGACATTGACCCCGAGACGCTCATGCGCGACTTCTCGATGGTCTTCCAGGACGTGACGCTCTTTGACGACACCGTGATGGAGAACATCCGTCTGGGTCGTCGCGGTGCGACTGACGAAGAAGTGCTGGCGGCCGCTGCCGCCGCCAACTGCGACGAATTTGTGGGGAAGCTGTCGGACGGCTACGCCACCGAGATTGGTGAGAACGGCGCGCTCCTCTCCGGCGGCGAGCGTCAGCGCATCTCCATCGCACGTGCGCTGCTGAAGGACGCGCCCATTGTGCTGCTTGACGAGGCGACGGCCTCGCTTGACGTGGAGAACGAGACCAAGGTGCAGGGAGCGCTTTCGCGCCTGCTTGCCAACAAGACCGTGCTGGTCATCGCGCACCGCATGCGCACCGTCATGGGAGCAGACAAGGTTGTGGTGCTGGACGAGGGCCGCGTTGCGGAGCAAGGCTCGCCTAATGAGCTCTTGTCGGCCGACGGTATGTTCGCCCGCATGGTGAAGCTGCAGTCAGAGAGCGCCGCCTGGTCACTTGCGCAGAAGGCCTAATCGAGTCGGTTCTCAACGAGGAAGCGCGCCAGCAAGGACAGGCCGTGGTGGCGCGCTTATGTTGCGTTCAGGGTGGGAAACTTACTGCGGACATATGGCCACAGACAGTAAGTCTCGTCAGGCTTGACTCAGTAGGCTGTGTGAGCGCCACGGTTTTATGCGTACGGTTCACGCGCGAAGTCACCACGCTTGCGACGTTAAGACTAATTTGCCGTCGTCCAGGGTTGCTGGTCTGGCCGTGCGCTACCAACTTCGGGTAGTTCGCAGTCCGGCCAGTAGCGCACACCCTGCGCGCGGACGTCCGGTCTGGTGCCGTCCCGCGCTCGTCCGCGCCCGTCCAGTCCATCAGCCAGCGCGGGCGGCAAAGGCTTCGCTGCAGCTGCCTGCGGTCCGGGAACTCGAACCTGGAGGTACGAGTTCGGCACCCACCCGCACCTGCAGAACCCCCTCGGCGGGCTCCTTGTTGCTCGAACCTACTAGGACCTACTCGAACCTACTCTTACCTGCGAAGGCCGTAGTACTGCGAGGGGTCCTTGGGATTCGAGCCATGCCAGACCAGAAGACCCTTGTCCACGAGTCCCCTGAGAGTTGGCCTCGACACCTTCACACTGCGCCCGAGGTGCTCCGACAGCTCGCCAACAGTTATCCTGCCCCTGGCGTATACGTACTGCATGGCCGCAAGCTCGTACTCGTTCAGCTCGTCGAAGGCAGCCTGCCCGAGACGCTGGGGGTGAGACGCTGGGGGCTACCCCCAGCGTCTCACGACCACTCAGTCATTAGCTGAGATCCTCGCCGTTGGTCGCGATGACCTTCTTGTACCACCAGAAGCTGTCCTTGGGCGTGCGCGCGAAGGTGCCCTGATAGCTGTCGTCGGCGTCAACGTAGATGAAGCCGTAGCGCTTGCGCATCTCGCCGGTTCCGGCGCTCACGATGTCGATGCAGCCCCACGTGGTATAGCCCCACATCTCAACGCCGTCGAGGTCAATGGCGTCGCGCATGGCCTTGATGTGCTCACGGTGGTAGTCAATGCGGTACGGGTCGTGTACGATGCCGTCCTCGCCTGGCTCCTCACTCACGCCCAGACCGTTCTCAACCACCATGAGCGGCAGCCCGTAGCGGTCCCAGAAGAGGTTGAGGGTGTAGCGCAGGCCCATCGGGTCGATGGTCCAGCCCCACTCGGTGGTCTTGAGGTAGGGGTTGGTGTATCCCGTCACGGGGCTGCCAGTTGCCACGTCAAACTTGGTGTCCTTACCAGCTACCATCGAGAAGTAGTAGCTGTAGGTGAGGAAGTCCACCGTGCCCGCTTTCAAGATGTCGGCGTCGCCGTCTAAAACAGGCAGCACCACGCCCTCGCGCTCGTACTCCTTAAGCGCGCTCGTGGGGTAGGCGCCGCGGCACTGCACGTCGGGGTACATGAAGCAACTCTGCATGAACTTGTAGTTGCCCATGATGTCGGCAGGGTCGCACGTGGCGGGATACGAGAAGATGCCGCCGTACATGGCGCCCACCTTGTTCTCAGGGTCGATCTGGTGCGCAAGCTGCACCGCCAGCGCCGAGGCGATGAACTGGTGGTAGCTCGCCGTGGCCTTCTGCTGCAAGGTCGAGTTCGGGTCCATGCCGCCTGCCATGTAGCAGCTCATCATGCCCATGCCCATGGAGTTTATCTCGTTAAACGTGAGCCAATAGCGCACCTTGCCCTTGTAGCGGCGGAAAATGACGTCGCAGTAGCGCAGGAAGAGGTCAACTACCTGGCGATTGTTCCAGCTGCCGTACTTTGCCAGACCCATAGGCGTCTCGTAGTGGCTGATGGTGACCAGCGGCTCGATGCCGTGGCGGCGGCAGCAGTCAAAGACCGCGTCGTAGTGCGCGAGGCCCGCCTCGCACGGCTCGGCGTCGTCACCGTTGGGGAAGATGCGGCTCCAGGCAATGGACATGCGGTAGCACTTGAAGCCCATCTCGCCAAACAGGGCGATGTCCTCCTCATAACGGTGGTAGTGGTCGATGGCCACGTCGCCGGGGTAGACCTTGCCAGGCACGCGCTCGGGGAAGGTGATTTCGCGCGGATGGGTGCGGTCGCCCTGCGTCATGAAGTCTGCCGAGCATGGACCCTTGCCGTCCGCATCCCACGCGCCTTCGCACTGGTTTGCGGCCGTGGCGCCGCCCCACAAAAAGCCTTTCGGAAATCCCATGACTATGTCCTCTCATTCGTAAGTCCCACAGTCTCAATAGTACGAAAGCCCGCCGTCGAGGAAGGTCGACGGCGGGCAGAAATAGGCGACTGTGTGCGCTATCATAAAAGCTAGCATGCTAGCTCAATACGAGCAGAGAGGTGAGGTATATGCCTACGCAGGCGCTTTCGCAGATGAACATTCGGCTGGATAGCAGGGTCAAGAAGGCGGGAGATGTAGTGCTCGCCGAGGAGGGTGCAAATCCAACCACGCTGGTCAGGGCCCTGTGGCAAAAGATTGCACGTGGCGCGGCAGATTTGCATCAGGTGGAAGAGGTGCTGGGGCTCCGCACCAAGAGTGGGGCCACGCAAGATGCCGCCCAAGAGAAGCTTGCGGTCATGAGGCGCGGTAGAGCGCTCTTTGCGGAAGGGCTCATTTCGTTGGGGATTGATCCGGCGCGCGTTTCGCCTCCGCCCGACGAATCAGATGCGGATCTCTATGCCGAGGCGTTGATTGACCGTATGCAAGAAAGGGGGCTCTGGTGAGTGGACAAGCGCGCGTCGTTCTGGTGGATACCAACGTTTGGCTCGACCAGTACCTTCCTGGCCGTCCTCATGCCAAAGACTCGCAGGCGTTTGTAGACAGGGCCTTGGAACTTGGCATAGAGCTCTCGTTTCCTGCGACATGCATCAAGGACGTGTTCTACCTTGCGGGAAGCGAATACAAGCGCATAGTGCGAGCGGAGGCGGGCGCGGTGAGCGAGGCTGATGCGCAGGCCATCCAGCGCATTGCGTGGGGCATCGCGGACAGCCTGCAAGAGATAGCGACACCCGTGGGAGTGGACCCTTCAGACGTGTGGTTTGCTTCAAAGCTGCGGAAGGTTGACGGTGACCTCGAAGACAACTTGGTGCGTGCGGCCGCGAAGCGTGCCAACGTCGACCTTGTAGTGACGTGGGACAAGGGTATGCTGGCCAAGGCAGTGGTGCCTACGGTGACACCGACGGATGCCTTGGCCGTCATGGCCGCATGGCAGTAGCGGAGTCAACTCGCCAACGAGCGGTCGTGCCCTACCCCCGCTTGCGATACTCCTGGGGCGTGCATCCGGCATACTCGCGGAAGCGCTGGTAGAAGCTCGTGAGGTTGGCGAGGCCCACCTCCTCGGCAATCTCGTAGATGGGCTGGTTGGTTCCACGCAACAGTAGTGCCGCTCGGCGCATGCGCTCAACGTTGACCAGCTGCTTGAACGTTGACCCCGTTGCCTGCCGCACAAATTTGGAGAGATAGGTGCGCTCGTAGCCAAGGTCTGCGGCCATCTGCTGCAAACTTCCCTCTTGGTAGTGCTGCCCAATGTACTGCCGCACCGTTCTACGAGAGCGGCTCCGACGAGCCCCAGCCCAACTTCTTCGGCTGCGACGGCCTGCAGAACGACCGCGTCATCACGTGGCTCGACATGATGTTTGCCAAGTATCCGCAGATTGACACGCACCGCGTCTACGTGACGGGCCTCTCCGCCGGCTCCAGCGCCTCCGAGCTGTACGGCGTGAAGTACGCGGACACCTTCGCGGCCGTGGGCGGCGTCTCTGGCCCGGGCATCGACAAGGAGGAGATGTCCGAGCTGGCCGCAGATTGGGACGGTCCCACGGTGCCCTTCACCTACCTCTGCGGAGACCACGACTTCTTTGGCATGATTCCGGTGGACGGGTCGAGCCAGAACTCCTTTGCCGTGGACGACCAGGGCACCCGAATTCAGGA
>JAFUBJ010000174.1 GCA_017460265.1 Atopobiaceae bacterium
CTCGGGATCCGTTGCCTTCTTTGAGGCGCAGAAAGCCTCAGGCGTGGCCACGTTCTTCAAGGGCAACTCTGCATACCAGGCGGTCACCTCCATGGGGGCCGCCGGTGACTCTACCAGCATCGACAACATGCTTGCCGCACTGAACTACATTGATTACTGCAACGGCGTCCGCAAAAAGCTGGGGCTGAAGGAGCTCACCGTCACCCACCAGCTCATGGCCGAGGCTCAGGGACGTCTCAACCAGAGCCTGACCCACGACAAGGGCCACGCCAAGAAGACGAGCGGCGAGACGTGGGTCGGCGAGAACCTCGCCTGGGGCTCGTCTTCGCCCAAGGGCGCCTACGAAGGCTGGTACACCGCGGAAAAGGCCACCTTTGACGAGGCCGTCAAGAGCGGAAACTACCCCGACCTCGCAACATGGGGCGACTACAAGTCATCGAGCTTTGACGCGAACAAGATCGCTTCGACCTATCCCGACCTTTACCCGCAGATCGGCCATTACCTCAACGTGGTCAACCCCAACGCCACCACCACGGGTTTTGCGGTCAACACCACGAGTGGCGCTGAATTTGGCATTGCGCTGGGCCAGACCTTCGGAACCGGCAAGGGCACGTCCGTCGCGGACTACGAGAAGGCCCTCAAGGCGTACTGCGACACTTCTTCGGCACAGAAGAAGCTGGACGACGCTAACGCGGCGCTCGCCAGCGCGCAAGCTGACGCCCAGGCAAAGGCCGACGCCATCTCCGCAGCTCAGGAGGCCATTCCGCAGGCAGAGGGAGCTCTTGCCGCTGCCAAGGACGCCCGTCCTGCCGCAGAGCAGGCGCTCTCGGACGCGCAAGCTGGCCTTGCCGACCCGCAGGCAGCCGTGGATGCCGCGCAGGCAAAGGCCAACGCCGCCCAGGCAAACGTCGATGCCGCGCAGGCAGAGGTCGACGCCGCCCAGAACGCTGTAGACGAAAAGCAGGCGGCTGTGGACACCGCCAAGGACAGCGTGACGGCGGCCGAAGATGCTGCAAGCGCCGCCACCAGTACCACCAACGATGCGCAGGCTGCCGTCAAGAACGCGCAGGACGCCTACGACGCGCTCACCGATCCCAAAAGCACCGAGGTGCTCCGCCAGGCGGTCGAGCAGGCGAAGGCCGCCCTTGAAGAGGCAAAGAACGCACAGGCAGCCGCCACGCAGGCACAGCAGGAGGCCAAGAGCACCGCAGAGGTGGCAGAGACCGCTCTGACCGACGCGCAGGCAGCGCTCGACAAGGCAACTGCCACCGAGGCCGCCGCACAAAGCGCGCGTGATGCGGCTCAGGCCAAGGCCGACAGCGCTGCGGCAGAGTACGATGACCTCAAGGCCCTGGCCAACGCCGCGACAGACGCAAAGGCCGCGCTCGACGTTGCCCAGAAGGCGGCGGACGACGCGGCCGCGGCCAAAGCTGCCGCCGACAAGGTGCTCGCCACGGCAAAGGACGACGCAGCGTATGCCCAGGCGGCAAGCGACGATGCCCAGGCCTATCTCAAGCAGGCGCAGACCTACGTAGCCGACACCTGCCTTGCCCAGGGCTACGTCGAGAAGGACGCCCCGCAGACAGCGCTCACCACGCAGTCCGTCGAAGCGGCGACCGACCGCGCCAAGGCTGACGCCGCCGCGCTCAACCCATACTTCGAGAAGGCCCTTGCCGCCCAGGCCGATGCCGACGCAGCAGAAAAGGCGCGCGCTACGGAGAGCGCCAAGCGGAGCGCCGTCGTGGATGACTACAACGCCTCCGTCCGCACGTACAACGCCGCGCTCAAGGACTACCAGGCAGCCAAGGCTCTCTACGACGCAGCCGCCTCTCATACCACCGACCCCAAGAGCGGTACCAAGACCGCCAACAACACGCTCAAGGAGGACGGACGCAAGAGGTTGCCGCAGACCGGAGATTCGCTGGTCACAGCCGCACCGGTTGCAGGGACGGGACTCTTTGCCCTCCTCGCCGGGCTATTTGCCAGAAAGAAGCATCGCCAAGACACGCAGTCATAGCGTACAATAGCCGGGAGGCCTCGCAAGGGCCTCCCGGTTTGCCATGAACATGATGAAACGGAGCACACCATGGCACGTCACTTCAAAAGCGACGACTCTACCTCTGCATCGCGCAAGCCTGCGCGGCAGATGAAGCTTTCGGAGGGGACCGAGTCCATTCGCGTCCTTACCGCAAAAGACGTCCGTCCCGAATGGGAGGAGAAGGACCGCAGCGGCCTGCGCACCTTCCTGGGTGCGATCTTTGGCGTGCTGGCGCTTCTCGCCATGGTGCTTGTCGTGGTGGGGTTTGTGCTCAACGGGTCCATCTCGCTCAGGGGCAACGACAAAACCGCAGCTCAGAGCCTAGCTGATACGGCTGAGGGCGAGCCCTTCTACATGCTCATCGTGGGAACTGACTCTCGAGAGGACGACTACACCGGCAGGAACGACGCGCTCATCCTCGCGCGCGTTGACCCCTCGAACGCCAAGGTCACGCTTGTCTCGATTCCGGGCGACACCATGGTCAACATTGGCGGATCCGAATCGGTGGAGAAGATCAACGCTTCCTACGCCTATTACGGCGCGACCTCCACGATCGAGACCGTGTCCGCGTTTACGGGCGTGCCTATCAGCCATTTTATGAAGCTGAACTTTGCCGGGCTCAAGCGCACTGTGGAGCAGATGGGCGGGCTGACCATTTCCGCTTCTGCGAACACCGAGAGCGGCAATGGCAGCGTGACCACCGAGTCGGGCGCTCAGACCCTTGACGGCGATACCGCGCTGGGCTATCTGCGCGAACGCACCGTCACTTCTGCCAACGACCTGGAGCTCGTGCAGATGCAGCGGCTCGTTGTCTCGGCCTTCATCCAGCAGGTGCTGGCCACGCAGCCGACGCAGCTGCCCCAGCTTGTCACGTCGCTCGCAGGCAGCGTATCGACCGATCTCAACCTGCTTGACCTGGCTAAACTTGCGCTGCAGTTCCACGGCAAGGACCTGACCATCTATACGGGAATCACGCCCAGCTACACCTTTGTGCAGGACGGATTCAGCCATTTGGGCACCATGTTTGACGAGTGGCGCGACGAGATGAAGCGCGTGGATGCCGGCCTTGACCCGCTAGACCTGGAGACCACGATTCCCGAACCTCAGGCATCGGATGAGAACCTGGGTGCAGCCACCAACTGCGCCGCTCCGCAGGATTACAAGGAGCTTGCAGCGCAGGCGCTGGCAGCTGGGGCAACTGCGACGACTGGCGAGGCTGCGGAAGGCTCTGGCGAGTAGCGACTGCCTGCGCCCATCCGGACGTTACTTGACCCGGTTTGGTCCGGTTCGGCGCGGGATGCGCCCATCCGGACGTTTCGCGGTAGAGGTGCTAGCGTTGCTGGGGACGAGACTTGGCTGCTACAGCCACGCAGGCGGGTCGTCGGTTGCGTTGCGAACCTGCCAGTAGAGGTCAAAGCCCTCGAAGCAGCTGAGCATGTCTACGAACTGCTCGGGCGAGAAGCGCTGACCATCCACCACAACCGACTTCTTACCATGGTTGTCGATCTCGATGCGTGCGACGCCTGTCTCGTTGGCATAGAGCGCCTGACCTGGACGGCAGGCGGTCGTCTCTGCCGATTCGCCCCGCGAGAGAGGCAGAGCCCGCATGCTGGAATGACTCACCATGCGCTGCGCCTTGACCATCAGCGCGTCATACGCTTCCTCCTGCGACGTCTGGCTTGCGTCCACCGCGATGCTCACCGATCTGCCCACGTAGCCCCACTCCCTTCGCGGATCGTCATCGGGAACCTGCTCGATGGCCGTCCAGACGGAATGCGTGCCAAAGGAGTAGCGCTCCACCGCAAACTCAACGGTGTGCCCCTTGGCATCGAGCGCGAGGATCTGGTAGTTGTCGTTAGTGGGAGTCTCGACGCCTGCCAGATAGTCGGTCAGGCGGTTGTAGCAGTCGAGGCAGTACGAGGCGCTTCCCAGGGTGACGCGCGCGGGCTTGCCGCAAACCGAGCATCGGCTTGTGTAGCGTGGGTTGGTCATGTCCATGGCGGTCCCTTCGCGCAGGGTCGGACGGTGTGCGTGAGTTTAAGGATACACAAGGTGGGGTGCGCGGAGGTGATGACGGGTGCACGGCAGATCCGCCGCGGGCTTGTCAAGAACGTTATTGCTTTTGGTGCCACTCTCGAGCATCGGCGGGAACACTATTGCATTTGGTGCCACAGTCATGCTCCGAACTGTGGTCGGGAAGCATGCCTAAGCACCTCTTTTTGTGGCACCAAACACGATAGTGTTCCCGACGCGGCTCTCCCCCACTTTGAAACGTGGTACCAAACGCATATACGTTCTCTCGGCAGCCAAAACGTGGCACCAAACGCATATACGTTCCAGTGCCGCCTCAGGTTTAATCCGCTTTGCAAAGGCTGGCCGCTCAGCCGCAGACCATGACCGAAAAAGAACGAATCACCAGTCTTTGGCAAGGAGCGATAGCGCCACTGGTAAGGCTCAAGCTACTATTCACATCAATTCAGGAACCTATATGCATGCAGGCCGACAGGATAATGCGACTTCTTACCAATGGGAGGAGTGTCC
The DNA here is from genome assembly GCA_017460265.1 of Atopobiaceae bacterium. Taxonomy (GTDB): domain Bacteria; phylum Actinomycetota; class Coriobacteriia; order Coriobacteriales; family Atopobiaceae; genus UBA1367. The sequence continues at coordinate 4,580 of JAFUBJ010000174.1, forward strand.
ATGTCAGATTCCGATTCCAGTTCTTCACCTTCCCTCTTCGCAAAGCTTCTTCGAATCCTTTCTCTAGGAGTCCAATGGGGAGTTGCGGCGTGCCTTGCGCTTTGCGCGGTCGTTTTTCTTCCAAGCATGAGCTCTGCGCTCTTTGCTGTAGCAGCCCTCCTAGCTGCACCAATCCCTCCTCTTCGAAAAGCGCTGTCATCAGGCATTGCTCTGCTGCCCATAGGAGCGGCCCGAGCCGCTCTGACTCCTGCGCTAGTCATAGCTCTCTTTCTTGGCGGAGTGTTCAACTCCCCTGCAGCTGTAGCAGCTTCAACGGCACAATCCCAGCAAACCACGAGAAGCGCGTCAATCACCCAATCCCAAGAAGCATCAGGCGCTGAGGTGGCACTCATCCACCTGCTTGCTCATACCGACAGCACAGCTCAAACCGAGGTTGCCAAGGCTTCCGACGGCATGATCCTTGAAAAGGCAACCCTCTCTGCAAGCACCACCGTCCTGGAATACTCAAACAAGACAACTGATCCCACCAGCCTTGTTACCAGCAGCGATAACGCGGTGAAAGTCACTACGAACGATAAGATCGACTTGACCAAAGTGGGCGCCTGCTCCATCAACTACACCCTCACAAAGGGCACTGCCAGCAAACAGGAGAAGGTCGACTATTCCGTTCGAGACACAAAAGCCCCCACACTCACGTTGTCTCGGGACAGCGTGGCAATTGATCAAGGCGGAGCGTTTGACCCCAAAAGCCTTGCCACAGCAACCGATCCCGTAGACGGAGACCTCCCTTATGTGACTGCCGAGCCCGCGACCGACAAAACCGACCCAGGAAACCAGCAGTTCTATGAGAAAGGCTGGTGGACCGTTGCTGGCAGCTATGATGTCAACACTCCAAACGTCTACTTCCTTGACGTTGTGGCATGCGATATTAACGGAAACCGTGTAAGCAAGGAGGTGTCGCTCACCGTCAACGAGCCACCCAAGCCAGAACCAGAAGAGACGTATGTCGAGCCCGAGCGACAAACACAGGCTTACATGGTGAACACCAACACGGGTAAGTTCCACCGTACGACGTGCAAAGACATTAACAAGATGAGCGACAGCAACAAATGGCTCGCTGACGAATACACGCGCGATGAGCTCATCAGCATGGGCTATTCACCCTGCAAGCACTGCAACCCATAATGGAAGGGTATTCTTTCATCATGATTGCTGGGGATCACCCGCTAAGCCACCAAGGAGGACGCTATGTGCAAGAAGCAGGATGAGTCGCAGGAGATGCGCGAGCTGCATCACGTAGAACTCGACAAGGTTTCGGGCGGTGCGTCGGACGCGGTGTACTTTTGTCCCGACTGTGACGAGTACTTCTACAGCCTGACAGAGCTCCAGGCACACCAGAAGGCAGAGCATGACATCATTGCCTGCCCGATGTGCAACCGTCCCATGAAGAGGGGCTCGACCTGCGAGATCTGCGGGTATGTGGATGTTGATCTGGCGTAGGGACGACGCAAGGGGTTGCTAAAGCAGGCTCTCCTGAAACGCTGCGTCCGCATAGCGTGAGATGTCAGTCGCATCCACCATTGAGTACCTCTCAACCACACCCTTAAAAAACGAATCCATATCTTCTTGCCGTATGGACTCGCTTGACGATTCTCCCTCACATGCGTTACCACGACGACGCGCCGCAAGCCAAGGAGTCTCTTTGTGCGTCATCTTGCTCAAAGCGCTCCCGCTATAGCACCCAAACGACTGCCATACCGCATCGATAATCTCATCTTCTTCTGCAGTAAAGGGAGATGGACAATCCTCGCCCTCATGGTATGCAAAGTAGCCGGTAACAGAGCTGTCGTATTCAAACCACAGCTGGCCATATACGGGCCCCATAGCCCAAGCTCGTGGAGTTGTATCAACGCAGCGAGTTCCAAGCATCGCAGCGCTAAACCCCTGCGTGTAGTAAACCAGCTTTTGGAGTGCCGTTTTTGTTATGTCTCCCCCAGCCTTGAACACAAAGATACGTGCCAGCTCATACAGACGGTACGCATTGGAATAGTCGTTCCTCAGGTACGCTTCGAGGGCACGCATGCTGCGCTCGTACGACGATTGTCCAACAAGGTCCTTCCCTGTCTCAAGAAGAGAACGATAGTAGAGAGGATCATCGTAGACGCGCTGAATAAGCAAAGAGTGCTCCTTACTAGGCGTTTGACCATTCATCAGCTGCGAATACGTATGTTCCCCAAGGCCAAGAACGCGCGAAAGGGGCCGCTTGCCAATTGCGTATCGCTTTGGAATCTCACGTACGACATCAAGGGAGACCAGGCCTTCGGAATCACGGACGGCATTGTTGAAAGCAATCCCCGCCTCCTCCTGATAGGGAGGGTATGTCGCGTCGGAACCGCAACGCTTGCAGACTGCCTGACGTGCAGAGTAAGCGTATCTTCGCCCTTCGTAGTCCATCGTAAAGGTTCGACGTCTTGTATCGAACTCGACAGGCATCCCACAGTGCGAGCAATAGGCAAGCTTCATCGTAGCTCCTAGTCTATAAAGAGAAGGTCAATGGGCAGATTGAGCTCATGCATCGAAATAACCGTGTCGTAAGGACAGAGCGACTCGTTATAGTCGTTCTTGATATAAACCTTAATCCGCTTTGGCCCAATCATTGTCTTATAGAGTTCACGTTCGGGACAAAAGACGTAGAGCTCTCTTCCGTCGTTCGTCAGCCTCGAATGGCAAAACTCATCGACGTCAAGAGAGAGGAGCAGCTTCTTCTGCTCTGATCTGGAATAGAGCCCATACGCGTTGAGAAACTCCCTATTCTCTTTCCGGCTTCCCTCGCCTTCGCCATCATCTTCCGAAACGACGAAGCAACCAATCTTCACGCACTCTTTGACCTTGGTCAAATACGCACCGACTTCTCTCCGTGTTTGATTTGTTCGATAGCGGCTAGCATCGCCATAATCAGGATATGAGCCCGGCTTAAAATCCTCTGCTGTTGTACCTGTTGGGTATATTAGCAAGCTCCGTCCCCTCCCTATTGATGTACTAATAGTACATCAATAGGGAGGGGAGTTCAACCTGATGGTCGAGGTACTTCAGGCGGATATCGAAGGGCATATTTGTAAATAGACAAGGGGATGAACTACTCTACGTGCGGGTGGGACCAATAGTTGTTGGAGCATTTGCTTATCGTCACGGACACCAGGCCCTGTCCTTTACCCCCTAAGCCCCAGCTCAACCGCCGCAGGCTCGGCAAGCTTGAACCGCAGCGGCCTTCTGCTTGCCGCAACAACGATGCCTTTCTCCTCCAAACTCTTCGTATAGACCCGGGACTGCTGCGTGCTAAGCCGTATGTAATCCGCAACCTCCTGCTGCGGAGCCTCTGGAAACGCGGCAAATAGGTCAAGCTGTGCAAGCAGGTAGACAATGCCCAGCTCCTTCTCCGAAAGGCCTTTTGCTTCTCCAAAGAGGGGCAGGTCTTTGTCTATCTGATCAAGCAGTTCCTTTTTCTCTGAAAGGTTCATGTCCAAATCGTTTTGAGCAATCCTCACGTTTTCAAGCATGTTCATCACGAAATGGGTCAACTCTCCATGGTTAAGCGGATGCTCTGCCTCCCTGAAGGACCGATAATACGCATCGCGATTGGCCGCAATCACACGCGAGAGCGACAGGGAGGTCAGGATTGACAAGGTGCTGCTCAAGTACAACGCCAGCAGGTACCTGCCCGTTCTTCCGTTTCCGTCATAAAACGGGTGAACGTACTCAAAGATAAAGTGGCTCACAATCGCGCTGAGCGTTTCTGGCATCTCTTCCGAGCTCGCAATGGCAAGCATCTTCTCTATTCCAGATACGATCTCGCTTTCTGGATAGAGTCCCTCGTGCACAACCCTGCTTCCCGGCCCTATAATGTCAACCTTGCCTTTTCTAAACAGCTTTCCATCAGGACGATTGGCCGCGTCAAGAGGCTCACCGTCCATGACGATGTCATAGATGAGACGGATATCCTCAGGCTTTATTGGCTTCGGCTGCTGTTGATCGGTCAGACCAAGATAGAGTTTTGCCAGCTCCCTAAACCGCTTCTGCTGTAGCGGGTCTTTTGCCGGGCTGTCAGGCTGAAGCAACTCGTTGATCTGCCTTCTTGTGCTGTACACACCCTCCAGCTCGTTGGTGCTGACCACCTCGTCAACAACGAGGCCGCGAATCATCGCCCATTGCGCGATGGTGGGAAGCTCCCTCAGCTGCGTTGTAATACGCCTTTCGTGTCTTAACACTTGCTCATTCAGCAGCGAGAGCTCCCATCCTGGTGACCACAGGGCGCACTTTTTGGTGCCCATCAGGAGCTTCCCGGACGGACCTCAGACATTAGCCGTCAAACGAACAGCAAAGGTCTCGCAGAGCGCTACCAGCATCTCGAGGCCTTTGCTCACCTCCACCTGCTTCTCAAAGTACTGCCTGTTTCGCGACAAACGCTCGGAAAGGACCCGAAGCCGTTTTGCGCACACGCTCCTACTGTGCTCAGAGCTCACCAGAACGTCGTAGCACATCAGTAGCGCGGAGAAGTCATGGATGAGAGGGACACGCCGAGTTAGAGTTACCAGCTCGCGGTCCATCTTGTACTCATTGATGAGCATCTTCGCAATTGCTCCAATGGGCTTTGAGAGTCTATCCCTAAGTGTATTGAGGAGGCAGCTGTTATGTGCCGCAGCGTTCCTTAACGCCCGCACCGGAAATAGCAACTGCTTCACGCGCTTAGCTCTTTGATCCTTACCCTGACTGAACTCGAAGTAGTAGTACTTGTACAGGCCGATAATGTCACCAAAGGTGGCAAGCTCGAAGAAGTTCCAGTAGGCCATTTTCCCAAGAGACCCGTATTTCCCTGCAAGCCTGCGGGAGTACTGGGAGGTCGAAAGCCTCGATATGGATTTCTCGATGTGACGGAGATCGAGGCCACCAAGGGTCTCCTCAATCTCGTCCTTTGTCTCATCGAGAAGCCGAATCGCCTCCATCCGTGCCTCTTGGGAAGTGCTCAGTTCAGCTTGGTCCAAAACAGCCAAGCCTTCGCAAAGGCGTTCCAGAGGTTTTAGCACATCCCCATCGTTCTCTCGTGCAATCCGAGCCAGCTTCGAGCTAGCGTCAAACGCAACGTATTGGTCAACGATGCCATAGGCATCGCATTCCGCATCGTCCATCATGGAGCAGTTCATCTGCACCTTCATGAAGTGCTCGATATCAAGCGCGGTTTCCATCACGCAAAAGCGCAGCGCTTTGTCCAGTCGTGAAAGCTCAACGAGATATGCGAAGTCAAGGTTAAGGTACTGGCCGAAAAGCTCGTGCTCCAGATTCTCATACCTGTCAAAAACCTTCTCGAACGCTTTGACCTTGAAGAAGAAGTTCCTCTCGCGAAGGAATCGTTCTGCCTCCAGCTCATCCATCAAGACGAAGCGGATGCCCTTGCCCTTCATTGCCTCTACCTGCTGGTTTGCATTGAGCTTTGGACGCGCTCTCTTGTCTCCCACCACGAGCCACTCCCTCTATAAGAAAATGCGACCGAAGGCACAGGTGCCCGCGGTCGCTAAAGACGTTAACGTCTTTCACAATGCCATGAGTATAGCCCTATAGTCCAAATGTGCGCAATAGTTTTTGGCCTGATTCTGTTGTACATTCCACCAACAGCGAAACCAGCGGTCGCATTTGTCCCCATCGAATCAGATAAAGAAGCAGCTCATCTTGAGGCCGCAAACATGTCAGTGGGAAACGCGCAGGGCTGCGGACCCTGATTCTATCAGGGTCCGCAGCCCTGCCCATCTCATCACGGAATCATCGAAGAAACTACCGTAGACGTTCATGGTACCAACGCCCACTCACCTCCTCCCGTGGAAGCTCTCCCACCTCTCCCTCTTCTTGTCACGCTCCAGTGCGTCAATCATTTTTGACGGGATTGACATCACAGCGGGTCGCTTGTGACCCACAAGGTGTTTTGTGGGTCTTTATTTGTTTGAAATGACCCACAAACAGAATAGTGGGTCACAAGCGACCTATTACGTTCAAGGAACCCGCGCGGTTTGCGACAAGTAGACGGCGTCATCAAGAAAAAGACCCGACACCATGGTCCTTGCCAAAACGCCGCGTCGAGCGGCTCCCTTTGCCTTCACGCGCTTCATTATGCCCTGGATGGAGCTCGCGCGGAAGATGTCGCTGCCGCTCTTCATGACGAGTTTGGTCCCATTGGGCAGAGAGGGTCTTACTGCCCCTGGCGCGCGTACCTGGCCTCGGTGGCCTCCTTGGCGGGCCTCCACCAGGACTCGTTCTCGCGGTACCACGCGATCGTGTCCGCCAGCCCCTCCGCGAAGTCCGTGTGCGCGGGCGTCCACCCCAGCTCGCGCCTGAGCTTGGAGGAGTCGATCGCGTACCTCCTGTCGTGCCCCGGTCGGTCGCGCACCCAGTCGAAGGCGTCCTCCGCCTCCCCCATCGCGCGCAGGATGTCGCGCATGACGGTGATGTTGTCCC
>JAFUBJ010000175.1 GCA_017460265.1 Atopobiaceae bacterium
GTACCAACACCTGTGCCCGCGCACTGCGCTCCATCGAGGAGCGTTATGCGGGTACGGTAGGGTGGGATGCCATCTACCAGCGGCTGTGCAACAAGCTCGTCCTCTACCTTATCCTCGATCAAGACGAAAGCTACGCGTCTTACATTGCACCTCACTGGCCCGACCTTACAGTGCTTAACGACACAAGCAACTTTTGGCACTTTGCCTATGCCTGGCAGCTGCATCCCGATGCACTGAACAAGACCCTGCATGCATCGTGGGAGAGGGAACACATTGCTTCTTCTGAAGGTGCTTTGGCCGAAGCATATGCACTTATGGGTGACGGCAAGTGGTTGGATGGAGAGCTGCCTGAGGAGCAGCGGGGAAGCGATGCCTACCTTGAGGCGCATCCTGAATGGGAACGCTTCGACTTCATCTCCGAAGGAGACAGCCCGAGTTTCCTCTGTCTCGTAGACAAGGGCCTCCGGTCGCTTGAGGACCCAACCTATGGTGGATGGGGCGGGAGGTTCTCTTCGGAAGGCCGCAATACGGTTGCCGATTATGATCCGTGGTCAGGTTGCCTTGAGGCAAGCTACACGCTCACGCGGTGGTTTGATGATGTGCAAAACGACTTTGCCGCGCGTCTCAAGTGGTGTTGTTCATCTCAATACGAACAGGCAAATCATGCTCCTGAACTTCGTGTCATTGAGGGATATGACGTCTTTGCCCAACCAGGAGAGCTTGTGTCGCTGACCTGCAGGACACATGACCCGGATGGCGACAACGTGGCCGTTCGCTGGTGGCATTACTTTGAGGTTGGCACCTATGCCGATCGCTGGATGCCCAAAGAGCTCGTGGATGTGAAAGCCGGAGGCATGGTTCTTGACCGGACCGCTCGGCTTGCGGAGGGCGAGGGCCCACGAGCCCTGCAGCTAACAGGAGCGCATAAGGAGCGTGTGAGCTTCAAGATTCCTTCTGACGCTCGAAAAGGCGATACCTTCCACATCATTGTCGAAGCGACCGATGATGCTGCCGAGCCCATGAAGTTGTATCGACGCGTCATCGTGACGGTGCGATAATCAAGGCGCATGTTGCGGAGACGCACGAAGGAGGACGCGATGACCACACTGCTCTATCTGGGACACGGTTCGCTCAGGCTTACGACAGACGCGGGAAAGACAATCTACATCGATCCCTTCATGAGTCCGAAAGGACAGGATTCGAACGAGGGGTATGAGGTTCCGGCAGATCTAGTGCTCGTGACTCATCAGCACTTTGATCACACGTCCATTGACAAGATGCTCCACACTGCGGAGTGCGTGGTGTGGCAGAACGGCGATGCCCACCCTGATGCCGAAACGTATCTCACCAAAGCCTTTCTGAATGGTTCTGTTGAGGTCCAAGCGGTAGAGGCTTACAACCACCACCATCGCAAGGAGGAGTGCGTTGGCTATGTGGTGCGCGTTGACGGCCTTGCGCTGTTCTTCTCTGGCGATACGGGCAAGACCGCACAGATGCGCAAGCTGGCAGATTCCAACCTTGACTATGCCTTCCTGCCTTGCGACGGAATCTATACCATGACGCCCGAGGAGGCCGCCGAATGCGCGGCCCTCGTAGGGGCGCGCCATAACGTGCCGGTGCACATGAAGCCGGTGGAGCCCTATGACGAGAGCGTTGCGCAGCGGTTTGCGGCATTGGCACCAAACTCACTGCTAGTGAGGCCTGGTGTCCCCACAAAGCTGTCAAAGGAGTAACTATGGCATCTCAGCCAAGTAAACCGCAGGTAAATGAGCTATATGGCACAAGATTCGTGAAGCTTTACGACCTTGCATACGACGATGGCTCGCACTACTTTGAGTCATCCCGACGCGAGGCGGGTGACCTTATGGCCAGCAAGGACGAGGACGAGTTGACTCGAGCGCTGCCCGACGCCGTGAGTGCCTGCCTTGTGGTGATGGTGCCCAACGACGAACCTCGTATGGTGCTCAACTACGAGTTCCGTTATCCGACGGGGCAGTATGTTTTGGGCATCCCCTCGGGGCTCATCGATGCGCGCGACGCAGATACCGGCGACCCCTTGATCGCTTCTATGACACGCGAGATTGCCGAGGAGACGGGCGTCCGCCTGGGCGCAGATGATCGCATCTGGGTGATCAACCAACTGCTCTTCAATACGCCTGGCATGACGGACGAGAGCACGGCTTTGCTCTGTGCCGTGGCAAGACTCGATGATCTTTCGGCTCTTACCCATGCGGGAGCCGAGGGAAGCGAGCGCTTTGGCGCCTTTGAGCTACTAACAAAAGACGAAGTGAAGGACATCCTCAAGACGGGGCGTGATCCTCACGGTCACTTCTATCCCATGGTTGCCTGGGCGGCAATGGCCTACTTTGCCTGCGACCTCTGGAAAGAGGGCCTCTCGGAATAAGTGCATGCCGTCGCCTTAGAGCCTTTTGCGCGAACGCCTCCTTATGTCATGATTGACGTGGCAATGCGTCTTTCGAGAAGGGATTCCACATGCTCAAGATTCGTTTGTTCTGTGCTGGCGGTATGTCCACGAGCCTGCTCGTACGCAAGATGGAGGAGGCTGCCGCGGCAGCTGGCGTCGAGGCTGACATTGAGGCCCATGGCGTAGGAAGCATCGAGCGCCGCATCGACGAGACCGTAGACGTCGTGCTTATTGGCCCGCAAGTTGGCTACCAAAAGGCCATGGTCAAAAAGGTGACCGACAAGTACGGCATTCCCATGGAAGTCATCCCCATGCAGGTATATGGCATGGTGAATGGCAAGGCTGCCTTCGAGCTCGCGCAGAAGCTTGCCGCGGAGAAGCAGGCCTAGTCACTCACCGCACAAGCCTGTTCCAAAGACCATCACTTCGCCGCTTGTCCCAGAATTCCTTTCAGGGGCGGGCGGCGAAGTGAGTGCTACCGCCCAAATGTTGCGCTACCATTTTATAGCGTCTACCTGCATTTTTGTTAGCTATGGCTAACCTTATGAAAGGACGTCTTGGTGGCATCTTCCGACACGTTGGGCAAGACGCTTGCTCAACTTGATATTGGCGACACCGTAACCGTAACGAGCGTTGGGGGAGATGGAGCCCTTCGTCAGCACTTTTTGGACATGGGAGTCATTCCCGGCGCTCAGATGACGCTCGTAAAGTTTGCTCCCCTCGGAGACCCAATGGAGTTCCTCATTCATGGGTATGAGCTGACGCTACGCAAGGACGACGCGGCGTGCATCTTGGTCGAGCCCACCACAGCGGTCTCACAGCTTGTGGACCAGCCCGCAGCAAAGGCGCACTCCGAGCATCCCGGTCTGGGCGAAGGGGGTCGCTATCACGTCAAGGCCACCGAAAACCCTCTGCCTGAAGGGACGATGTTGACCTTTGCTCTGGCGGGCAACCAAAACAGTGGCAAGACGACCCTCTTTAACCAGTTGACAGGCTCCAACCAACATGTGGGCAACTTTCCTGGCGTTACGGTTGACCGCAAGAGCGGCATGATCGTTGGTCATCCCAATACCGACGTCACGGATCTTCCAGGCATCTATTCCATGAGCCCCTATAGCCCCGAGGAGGTCGTGAGCAGGCAGTTCATCTTGGGCGAGCGGCCGTGCGGAATCATAAACATCGTCGATGCCACCAACATCGAACGCAATCTCTACCTCTCCATGCAGCTTATGGAGCTTGATAGGCCTATGGTGCTTGCCCTCAACATGATGGACGAGCTTCAGGGCAACGGCGGGTTCATAAACGTCAACGAGATGGAGGGCATGCTGGGCATACCGGTCGTGCCCATCTCTGCCGTAAAAAACGAGGGCGTGGACGAGCTGATTGCCCACGCGTTGCACGTTGCCAAGTATCAGGAGCGTCCTGGTAGGCAGGATTTTTGCGGCGCAGCCGATCACGGCGGCGCCGTGCATCGCTGCATCCACGCCATCATGCACCTTATCGAGGACCATGCTGAACGCGCAGGCATTCCTGTGCGTTTTGCGGCAACCAAGCTGATCGAGGGAGATGACCTTGTCGAGAAGGCGCTCGGCCTTGATCAAAACGAGCTCGAGACGGTCGAGCATATCGTCACTCAGATGGAGCACGAGCGCGGACTTGACCGTGCGGCCGCTATTGCTGACATGCGATTCTCGTTTATTCAGCGCGTGGTAGACGCATGCGTCGTCAAGCCCCGTGAGAGCCGCGAAAGAGAGCGAAGCCAACGCATTGACAAGGTGCTCACCGGCCGTTGGACGGCCATTCCCTCGCTCATAGCCATCTTGGGCGTAGGGTTTTGGCTCTCGTACCACGTAATTGGTATTGCGCTGCAAGACCTCATGCAAATGGGCATCGACTGGGTGTCTGGCTTGATATTGACTGCGTTGACCTCTGCCGGAGCAGGCCTTGTGGTCCAGTCGCTTGTCGAGGGAATACTTGGTGGCATAGGCTCGGTCTTAGTGTTTCTGCCCATCATCGTGTCCATGTTCTTCTTCCTCTCTTTGCTGGAAGACACGGGATACATGGCACGCGTTGCCTTTGTGCTCGACAGAACGCTGCGTCACCTTGGCCTTTCGGGTCGCTCCATCGTTCCCATGCTCATGGGCTTTGGCTGCACGGTGCCAGCCATCATGGCAACGCGCACGTTGCCTTCCGAGCGGGACCGTAAGATGACCATCCTGCTTCTGCCCTTTATGAGCTGCTCAACCAAGTTGACTATCTATGGCTTCTTTGCCTCGGTGTTCTTTCCCGCGCATGCAGCGCTCGTGACCGTGCTGCTTTACCTGCTGGGAGTCGCCATGGCCATCGTTACGGCTGCGGTTAGCCATCGCGTTGCGTTCCGCGGGGAGGCCGTGCCTTTTGTGATGGAGCTTCCCAACTATCGCATGCCTGGCCTCAAAAGCGTGGGACGGCTGGTATGGTTCAAGTCAAAGGACTTCGTGACGCGTGCGTTTACGGTGATCTTCGTTGCCAGCGTCATCGTGTGGTTCCTGCAGAGCTTCAGCATTGGCTTGCAACTTGTTGATGACCCGGCAGATTCTATGCTCGCCATGGTGGGAAGCTGGTTTGCCCCGGTGTTCGCGCCGTTGGGATTCGGAGACTGGCGCCTCTCTACGGCGCTCATCGCCGGGTTCATGGCAAAGGAGGTGGTGGTCTCCACGAGCATCGTGCTCTTTGGTGATCCTGCGACCCTCCTAGCAGCCATGACGCCTCTTGCCTGCGCGTGTCTCCTCGCGTTCTGCCTGCTCTATACGCCGTGCATCGCTGCGGTCGAAGCAGTGCGCCGCGAGTGGGGCGTGCGCTGGGCCCTTGGCGTCGTGGTGTTCCAGTGTGCCATTGCGTGGCTCGTCGCATTTGCCATTCGCATTGTGGGAATGGCCTTTGGACTGGGGTAAGATATAGTACCAATCGCATCTGGTCCCACATCATTTTGTCCAAGGAAGGTACCCATGGATACCCACAACTTTTATGCTGGCGAGGAGTTCTATGCGCATCTTATGTTGGGGTGTCTTCGTGGGGCACATGGTGCTACGTTCAGGACGTTCGCCCCGGCAGCCAACCGCGTGCAGCTGGTGCTTGGCGGCCAGTTCATGGACATGAACAAGTGCTGGGATGGCAACTTCTGGGAGCTGTATCTGCCCGAGGTTGCCAACGGCACGCCCTATGAGTACCGCATCTGGCATGGTGGAAACTACGTAGACCACTGTGACCCCTACGGCTTCAGGATGGAGCTACGTCCTGCGCATCGTTCGCTTGTGACCGACCTTTTGTATGAATGGCACGACGGCGAATGGATGTCCTTGCGGAGCAACTGCATGGACAAGCCCATGAGCGTGTACGAGATGAACCTTGGCTCGTGGCGCAAGCGGTCTGGTGACAAGCCCTCGGATGACCCCGCGGATTGGTATAGCTATGAAGAGCTTGCCAAGCCGCTGGTTAAGCACCTCACCGAGGGTGGATACACGCACGTGGAATTCATGCCGCTGAATGAGTATCCCTTTGACGGCAGTTGGGGCTACCAACCTACGGGCTTTTTTGCGGCAACGAGTCGCTTTGGCACGCCCCAACAGCTCATGTATCTCATAGACCAACTGCATCAGGCGGGAATCGGCGTCATCATGGACTTTGTCCCGGTGCACTTTGCCACCGATTCGTATGGTCTGGCCAACTATGACGGCACCCCGTTATACGAGTATCCCAACGACGCGGTGGGTGTCAGCGAGTGGGGGAGCCACAACTTCATGCATTCGCGCGGCGAGACGTGTAGCTTCTTGCAGTCGGCGGGCAACTTCTGGTTGGGCGCCTATCACGTGGACGCGCTGCGCATGGACGCCATTAGCCGCATCATCTACTGGCAGGGTGACGAGGCCCGCGGCGTCAACAACATGGCGGTCGACTTCGTCAAGACCATGAACGCGGGCCTCAAGGCCCTGAACCCGGGCATCTTTCTGGTGGCAGAGGATTCCACCGACTTTGACGGCACTACACGTGCGGTCGAGCAGGGCGGTCTGGGATATGACTACAAGTGGGACATGGGGTGGATGCACGACACGCTCGAGATGTTCCAGACCGAGCCAGGCCTCCGTTCCGGCAACTACCACAAGCTGACGTTCTCGATGATGTACTTTGGGCGCGAGCACTACCTCATGCCGCTTTCACATGACGAGAACGTGCACGGAAAGGCAACGATCGCTCAGAAGATGAGCGGCGACTACGAGGGTAAGTTTGGCCAGGCTCGTACGCTCTACCTGTACATGTTTGCCCATCCGGGCAAGAAACTCAACTTCATGGGCTATGAGTTTGCCCAGCTGCGCGAGTGGGACGAGAACCGCGAGCAAGACTGGTTCATGCTGCAGTATCCCAACCACGATGCCTTCTGGCGCTTTAACCGCGAACTTGGTGCTGTCTATAAGGCGGAGCCTGCTCTGTGGGAGCAGGACTACAAGGACGCGGGTTTCACGTGGCGAGTGGTTGATGACGAGCAGGGCGTGGTGTATGCCTTCGAGCGCGTGTCTGCCAAGGGTGAGCGTGTACTCTGCGTGCTCAACCTGTCGTGGCAGGCTCATGAGGACTACGTCATTGCCGTCCCTGATGCTGCGCAGGCGGAGATGCTCATTGATACTGACTGGTGGCGCTATGGCGGCGAGACGCCTGACGACCAGCTCGAGCCCCTCAAGATCAAGAGCGGCAAGCTGGAGTTGAATCTTCCGTCCAATTCGGGAAAGCTTCTGAAGCTGAAGTAGCCTTGCGAGCAAAAGGCGCTGGGCGTCACCATCGGCAGCGCCATGGCGGCCGGCACTGGAACACGCGCATCATTTGCGGTGTTGCTCTCATTCTTGATAAGAAGTTAGACTATTCTTACTTCAACATAGGCAAGGCACAAGGAAGTGGAGAAACGCATGTCTCGACAGGCCTCAGAGCTTCAGTACAAGGTGATGTCCCTTTCGTATCGCGGCAAGGAGATCTTCAAGCCGCTTAATACGGGCTGGATTGACGAGCACGTGGCGTGCGCGCGTGAATTTGTGGCCAACATCTTCTTTTATGTGAAGGGCGACACGACCCTCATGATCGATGCGGGCTACAACTACGATCGCCTTGGAGAGAAAATGGGGTGGCTGGGCATTGACCCAGCGAGCGTGAAGGACATCCTGATCACGCACCAAGACACCGACCATGTGGGTGCCGTCGAGCGCGACTCTCCAGGACTGTTCCGCAATACCACGCTCTATGTGGGTGAAGAGGAGAACCGCTACCTCACGGGCGAGGTTCGCCGGCGCGTGTATTGGGGAACCTACAAGCTGCCGCAGGTATACATCGACAACAAGAAGGTGCTGCTGAAGGACGGCGATGTGCTGGACATTGGCGGCGTACGCGTGGAGGCGCTGCTCGTACCCGGTCACACTTGGGGTCACATGGTCTACCTGGTGGATGATGCGTACCTCTTTACGGGCGACACCATTTGGTTTGGTCCCGATGGTGGCTACAGCTTCCTCAACACGCTGGCGGAAGACAACAAGCTGGCCGTGCGCTCTCTGGCCCATTTGCAGGAGACGCTGCGCTCTCGCGACATTGCCCCCAAGGTGATCACGGGCCATACGGGTTGGACGGATGACCTCGACTTTGTCTTTGCGCATACGGATGAGGTGTGCCACGCATTCTTCCGTCAAAAGCCGCACGACCCCAAGGCGCCCTACGATGCCTACATCGAGGATGACGATACCGAACAGGCGGCGCGCTCTGGCTTGCTGCCCGCGGTTGAGCCCATTGCCGCCCCGCGTGATGCGGGCTTTTGGAATCGCTTTGCGGGAGTGTATGACTTTGCCACGCGCTCTGGTGATGCGGGTCTTGCGCAGGCGGCCGACTATGTGGCCACCTTCCTGGACGAGCACGATGTGGTGTTGGACGCTGCCTGTGGCACCGGTGCCTTTGCGTGCCGTCTGGCACCATGCGTAGGCTTTGTTGCCGGTTGTGACCTTGCGCCAAAAATGGTTCAGCAGGCAGCACGCAAGGCGGAAAAGCTTGGTCTTGATAACGTTGCCTTTGGTGAGGGAGACCTTTGCGCCTTGGACTTTGCGAACGACGTCTTTGATGCTGCGGTGGCAGGAAACGTCTTGCACTTGCTGAGTGACCCGCAGGTGGCTCTCTCGGAACTGCAGCGTGTGGTACGGCCTGGGGGCATTGTTGCCATCCCCAATTACGTGAACGCCGAGGCGGAAGACCGCCGCTTCCTGAGCCTTATCGAGGCCGTCGGATTCTCTTCCGAGCACGAATGGGACGAGCCGGGCTTCCTTGCCTTCCTTTCGCAGGAAGGTCTACAGGTGGTGGAGCATCGAAGCTTCGTGGCCAAGCAGCCGCTTTGCGTTGCCATCTGCCGCGTTCCGTGATGAAGCACGTGGGTGCAACAGAGCTAGTTAGCTTTAGTTAACTCATAGGTCTATACTGTCATCATTGAGCATCTGACAGAAGGGGACAGTATGGACCTCCAATTTGGCGACATTCAAGAAACCGCCCTTGTCACGCTTGCCATTCGTGCGAGCGAGACGGCTCGCAAGAATCCGCGCATCGTAGACGAGAAGGCAAAAGAGATCATTGATACGCTTGGCGTGGACGTCAGCAAGTACGATCCGTTCCTGTCGCACGAGGGCGTGGTTGCGCGTACCATCATGTTTGCCGATGCGCTGCGTGGGCTCATCGCGCGCTATCCCGACGCCCTCTGTATCAATTTGGGCTGCGGCTTTGACGACAAGTTCTCGCAGGTGGACAACGGGACAATCGAATGGTTTGACGTGGACCTACCCGACCAGATTGCCGTGCGGCGCAAGGTCTATGAGGACCGTCCGCGCTGCACGATGCTGGAGGGCGATGCGCTTGATGGTGCGTGGACAAAGCAGCTCCCGCGTGACCGCTCTGCCACCATCGTCGTGATGGAGGGTGTGCTCGAGTACTTCCCCAAGGAGCAGACGGCCACCTGCCTGCACATGCTGTGCAAGAGCTTTGAGCATGGCTACCTGGTGGCCGAGATGAACAGCATGTTCATCGTCAAGCACTCCAAGCAGCATGACGCCATCAAGAACACCAACGCCACCTTCAAGTGGGGGACCGAGAGAGGCGCAGAGTTCGTGGCGCTTGAGCCACGTCTGAAACTGCTTTCCGAGCGCAGCTACAACGAAGAGATGCGTAAGTACACCTTGCGCGGCAAGCTCTTTGCAGCCACGTTTGGAAAGAACGTCAACAACCGAATCGCCGTGTTTAGGTGGTAATGACATCAGTACTTGCTTGAGCTGCGCATTCAGAGCCGCTTGCGCCCCTCTTGCATGCCATGCGTCCGTAGCTCCACTCCTTGCTTTTGCCGTTCGGCAAGGGTGATATTGGCTTGATTCGGAAGGCAACCCATAATTGAGCAAAACTATGTCCTGCTCTTGCAGAGAGGCGGGGTGATGCCGTGAGTAGCATTCGGGAGAGGGTTCCCTCTGCCATGCAGTCCGTGCGAGGTGTGCGCGAGAGGCTTTCTGCTCAAAGGCAAGAAGATGTGCGAAGCGCCGTGCCACCGCATGCGCCCGTCGACACGTTGAACTTGGCAAAGGACAGGCTTGCTCCCTTGGGCCTGTTTTCTGACGAGGCGCTTCTCTTTGTGTCGGGTGGGGGAAACCGCATCATCATGGACGCCACGGGTGCCCTTGTCGGGTCTTCTCTCTTTGACAACGTGGACGCATCCCTTGCGCTCTTTGACGTAGGCACATACGCGTTTGAGTATGCAAAGAGGGGCCGTGCTCTCAAGGCCTCGACTGACGACATGGCCCAGCTCTTTGGTCCTCGGGTTCCATGTGGGGCGCGGCCGTGGGCAAACTCTCCCGCCTTTCTCGTGAGGGACCGGGGCTTTGTTGTTACCGGTCGCTACGAAGAGGAGCTCATCGCCTCGGCAATCCTCATCGAGAAGGCCTGTCGTGCCGAAGTGCTGGCGTCCGAGATTGGGCAGATCCATTACCTGAACCCTGCGCTCTGCATGGCAGAGCACGCCGTGTACCTTGCTTCCTATTCCAAGCGAGAGAAGGAGGCGCACGATGGATAACGCGAGTTTGCGGCAGGAGGTCATCAGGTACGGACAGCTTCTTGTTGAACGCCACCTTATTCAGGCAACGTGGGGAAACGTGTCGGTGCGCGTCGGAGACTCCTTCCTCATCAGCCCCTCGGGCGTTGACTACTATCATGTGACGCCAGAAGAGGTCGTGCTCGTCTCGATTGCGGATGGCACATACGAGAAGGGTCTGCACCCGTCAAGCGAACGAAGGGTGCACCAAGCTATCTATCAAAGCCGCCCAGACATCAAGGCAATCATCCATACCCACTCTGCCAACTGTTCTGTCTTTGCTGCGTGTCACGAATCCCTCGTGACCGACGAGGTCAACTACCCCTGTGCTGAATACGCTGTCAGTGGATCAAAGAGGCTTGCGAAGCTGGTTGGGCAGATGTTCCTTGCCCATGACGGCTGCATCATGGCCAACCATGGCTTTGTGACGGGGGCGCAGACCCTTGAGGAGGCACTGACGCAAGCCTGTGATGCGGAGCGAATCGCGGGGGAGCTGTTGGGAGCATGAAAGGCAGATACGACGTCATCGTGGTTGGTGGCGGCCCCGCTGGCCTCTCATCAGCCATGGCTGCGGCAATGGACGGTGCGAGCGTACTCATCGTCGAACGAGAGGCACAGCTGGGAGGCATACTGAAGCAGTGCGTTCACGACGGCTTTGGGCTAACGCGCTACGGAGAGGTCCTGACGGGTCCCGAATATGCCGAACGTGATGTCAGGGCGGTGCGTGATCTAGGCGTTGAAGAAAAGCTCGGCACGTTTGTGCTTGAAGCGGAAAGGTCTGACGATGGCGTGCGGCTGACTCTCAGTAACAGGGAGGGCATACATCACGTAAGCGCTTCGTCCCTGGTGCTCGCAACGGGGTGCCGAGAGCGGACCGCACGTCAGGTTCAAATTCACGGGGATCGGCCTTCGGGAGTCATGACGGCAGGATGTGCCCAGAACCTCGTAAACCTTCAGGGCATGTGCGTTGGCAAGCGCGTGGTGATTCTTGGCAGCGGCGACATTGGCCTCATCATGGCCCGCAGGCTAACGCTTGAAGGGTCTGAGGTCATCGGCGTGTATGAGGCACGGCAAAAGCCAAGTGGTCTTGTGCGCAACGTAGTCCAGTGCCTTGATGACTTTGGCATTCCCCTGCATCTTTCCACGACAGTGACCAGAACATTTGGCCGGGGACGCCTTGAGGCTGTCGAGGTCTGCCAAGTTGACGAGCGCATGAGGCCCGTATCTGGGACCGAGGAGATTGTTGCGTGCGACACGCTCGTTCTTTCCGTGGGTCTCATTCCCGAAAACGAGCTTGCCGAACAGCTCGGTATCGAGATGTGCCCCATGACGAAGGGTCCCCTTGTTGACCAGCATTATCAGACGCTTGCGCAAGGAATCTTCAGCGCAGGCAACAGCTTGAGCGTCAATGATCTGGTTGACTATGTGAGCGAGGGAGGGGAGCGGGCAGGACATGCCGCAGCGACGCATGCGCTTGCCGCGAATCGGCGTGCGAAGAACCTGGTCCGTGTCGAAGTCGGAGAGCGCCTTTCGTCGTGTGTCCCACAGCTCATTGACCTCAATGGAGATCTGTCAAAGGTCGTGTTCTTCCTGCGCAGCGACGGAGACTACCAAGGAGGCAGAGTCATCTTGCGCTCTGGATCCAGGGAGTTTGCCAGCAAGCGCTTGAGGCCTGTTCACCAGGCCGAGACCATTCGCCTTGAAGCTGACCTAACTGAGCTTGACGGTGCCATGGTCGCAATGCTCATCGGGGAGTGAGCCTGCAAAGGGCTCGCGTGATCGAAGGGGGAGCGAGATGTCCGATCGTTTTGCAAGGGGACGTTCAGCAGAGGTGTTCCGCACGGATGACGGGAAGGTCATGAAGCTGTTCTTTGCCGACTATCCGCGCGCATACGCTGAGTCCGAGTATAAGAACACAAAGATTGCCTCGGACCTTGGGTGCACGCCCATAAAGGTCTATGACATGGTTGAGCAGGATGGCCGCTGCGGGTTTGTGATGGACTACGTTGATGGCGTCTCGCAAAACGACATGCCGGGCAAAAACCCGCTGTACCTGCTCAAGGGCGGGAAAGACCTAGCTCAGTGCCACGTCATCGTCCAGTCAAAGCGTTCCCACGAGCTTGAGGACATTAGGAGCCGCTGTGTTGGTCTGCTTGAAGACGACACGATGGACTTTCTGAGCGATGACGAGAAGGAGCGGGCGAAGGCGTTTCTGCTCTCGCTTCCCGACGAGGACGAGATCTTGCACCTTGACTTCCACACCGGCAACGTGCTCGTCGACAAACAGGGAAACTGCTCGGTCATTGACTGGATGACGGCTGCTCGGGGCAATCGTGCGGTCGAGGTGGCCATGATGGAGTTCCTCTTCTCCGAGGCAGAGCTCTTCCCCGAGGCAAGCCAGCTTCAGCGCATGCTCTTCTCGGCGGTTCGTGGCTTCATTGGCGACCAATTCTTCAAGGAATACCAGCGCATGACACCCATCGCCGCGGTAGAGGTCGACCGCTACCGGCTGCTTGCGCTGATGGTCAGGCGCAGCTGGGGCATCGAATTCGAGCGGCCGTATTTGACGAGGACCATCCGCACCCTCATCACGGAGTATTGCTCATGAAACTAGAGAGGCTCCAGCGTGAGCTGCGCAAGCTCGATGCGAGCATTGTTGCTTCCGAGCGCGACGGCTGCATCCTGCTCGAAGGCGAGGTGGAAGACTACGCAACCGCCTTCGCCGCAGGAAAGCTTGCCGTCGACAAAAAGCGCTATCTGGGCGTGCTGAACGACATCACGGTCAAGGGCTTCGAGCAGAAGATAGTCCTTCCGGCCGAGAATGACAGCTCGCTCGAGGGTATGGAGTGCGACGTTCTTGTCATTGGGGGCGGCATTACGGGATGCGCCATTGCCCGCGAGTTGCGGCGTCACGAATTGAGTGTGCTGCTGGTAGAGAAAGGTGCCGACGTCGCCTCTGGCCAGTCGAGCCGAAACGGCGGGGTCGTGCACGTTGGCGTTAACTTCTCTAAGGGTTCGCAGAAACTGCGCTACTGCGTGCGCGGCAACGCCATGTATCGCAAGTTGGCGCATGAGCTGCACGTTCCTTACGAGAACAAGGGGCAGGTCACCTTCGCGCGCACCAAGGCAGAGATGCTTGCACTGGAGTATGTGCACCGCACGGCCCTGGACAAGGGCGTCGTCGACACAAAGGTCATGGGGCGCGACGAGCTTCGCAAGATTGAGCCGTCCGTTCCGGATTGGAGCGTCGGAGGCCTCTTCATGGGGACGGGAGGTATCACCTCTCCCTATCTGATGACGATTGCGCTAGCGGAAAACGCCGTGGAGAACGGAGCCACAGTGGCTCTCAATACGGCCGTCCTTGACATGAAGGTCGAAGGCGGCCTTGTTGTGGAGGTGTCAACCAACCGGGGAACGATTCGTCCCAAGGCGGTCGTCAATGCGGCGGGCGTCCATGCGGACGTGATTGCACAGATGGCGGATGACCGGACCTTTACCATCCACCCTCGCGTGGGCACCAACGTCGTCATGGACAAGAAGGCTGGATGGATGGTCAACACGAGCATGGGCAAGACGCCGTTCACGCTGACCCCGCAGCAGCTCGAGGGGATTCCCTCTGACCCTATCTCGCAGGCAAAGGCAATGGTAAAGACCGCCTCATCGCACACCAAGGGAATTGCGCTCATACATACGGTTGACGGAAACATGCTGGTTGGACCTAACGCCGACGAGGTCCCCGACCGCGAGGACGTGTCGACCGACCGAGCCGTGGTGGAAAAGATCCTTGCAAGCCAGCAAGAGGTGCAGCCTGCCGTGAGCGCCTCTGACATCATTGCGTACTTCACGGGTGTACGTAGCCCCACCTATGAGGAAGACTTTGTGGTGCGGCCTGGCATCAGGACGCGCAACGTCTTTGAGGCAGCGGGTATCCAGTCTCCTGGCCTCACTGCCGCTCCGGCGATTGCGGTTGACATAGCGATGTGGGTGCGCGAATACCTTTTGGGCATGATGGACGTCAAGAAGAACGAGAACTTCAATCCCGTTAGGCATGTCGCCCCCGTTTTGTCCGAGCTGTCGCTTGAGGAGCGCAACCAGCTGATTCACGACAATCCTGACTATGGCGAGATCGTTTGCCGCTGCGAGGAGATTAGTAAAGGCGAGATTCTTGATGCGCTAAGGTCTCCGCTGCCTGTCTATTCGGTCGATGCCATCAAACGGCGATGCCGTCCTGGCATGGGGCGCTGCCAGGGAGCGTTTTGCCTTCCCACGGTCATGCGGATCATCGCCGACGAGGCTGGTATGCCCTACGAGGATGTGGTGAAGGGTTCGAGCGACTCTCGTATCGTGCTTGGCAAGAAGTGACTCTTACTTGTCTGCCCTTTCGATTACGAGTTTATAGTGCGTTGCGGCCAGAGAAGGCAAGATGGGGAAGCGGCGTGAGGGTTGCCCCCTCCGGAAGGACCGCCTCGTAGAAGCGGTCAGCCGTGACGGATGTTGCTGAAGCGAGCGCTGCCTCTGCCTCCTCTTCTCCATCGGCAGCTATGTCGCAGGGTGCAAGCAGCTCGGGTGCGGCCTCGGTGGGGCAGACGACCCGTGTGGCAGCCATGCCAGACAGACTTTGCGCCGCGGCGAGAGATCCGCCGACGACCGGGTCACAGACGATGAAGCAGGTGCCAGTGACGTCCTGCGGCCGCGCGTCCCGGCAGGGATAGGCACACTGTCCAGACGAGGAGGCGTTCCGCAGCGCCTGGGCAAGTGTGGAACGAAACGCCGAGAGGTCCGCGCCGCCCGCATATGGGGTGCCCACCACGTAGGGCGTGCCAAAGCGCTCGCGCAGTACCTTGGCAGCGGCGAGCCCAGCCGCCGAGACGACCAAGTTGACGGAAGCCTCAGCGGCGCGCGCAAGATCGTCGAGGGTGCTGCCCATGGCCCAGCAGGACGTGACCGTCAGGCCCTGCTCGTCGCAGAAACGTTTGAGCTCGCCTGATGCCTCGGTTTGGTGATAGTCGAGCGGCGTGACACCCAAGATATTCACGGTATCTTTTACCTGCGGTTTATTGACGACAAACCGCCTGGCTATCTCTGCCAGCGCGTTGCCGGCGCCCACGACGTAGTCGTGCATGCCGTTGGTCTTCACGTGGAAGCAAGGGATGTCCGTTTGTCGCTCGATAAGGTGGCTGATGGCGGCAAAGTCAGTGCCGTTGATCCACGGAATGGGCGAGTTGCAAAGCGCGATGAAGTGGGGACGCAGCTCACGTGCCGTATCTACCACGTCGCGGATGAGCTTGTCGTCGTTGCCCAGGATAGCGTCGCGCTCGGTAAGGCCCGTGATGAAGATGAGGCTGTCGTGGTCGTACCAGCGTGTCTCGTCGTGCGTGTTGTAGGTTGAGTTGCACCCGGACGGGTCGTGAATCACCACCATGCCGCCCAGCTCAAAGAGGGCGGAGCAGGCGCCGGACACGTCTCCGGTGTAGACCGGCAGAATGCGGTTGCTGCGGTTCATGCATGGCCTCCCTTGCAATCAAAAACAGCTGGGGCAACCAAGACCCTTACGGGGCACCAGGTCGCGCGCGTCCTTCTCGTGGGCCCACGCGTCGCGCATGAGGTCCGCCATGGTGCGGATGCCTGCGAAGCCCCACAGTCCCGCGCCTTCCACGATGTTCACGAAGTGGGAGGTGCCCGTGAACCATGCGGCCTTCTGGCCGATGGCCAGCACCTCGCGATCGCGCGTGCGTGGAGCTACGCGTAGGTCCGGCATCACGATGGACGAAAGCTGTACCTGCGGCGCATTGTCGTGCAGCCATTCGGCCGCAGTGGTCTCTTCAGGAGAGACAGCGTCTAGATAGATCTCGGTCACGTTGAAGCCGTGCTCGATGAGCAGACGTGCGAGCCCCAATGGCCGTGGGTGGGCCGAGGCGTCGATGGCGATGGGTGCGTCGCCAACCTCATTATGAGCTGCCAGCAGTGCCTTGTCGCACGTGGCAATCTCTGCTGCGATGTCGAGTGCGGGAAGTCCCAAGGCCTCCGCAAGGCACGCATACTGAGCCGCAATCTCTACGTAGTCAAAACAGGAGGGCAGATACAGATAGCGTCTGTCAAGACGTCTTGCCGTGCGCTCTGCTCCCCAGTTTGCGTTGGGGTACACCGCCACAAACGTGCTCGCTCGTGCAAGTGCGAGGTATTCGTCGTATGTGGAGCAGTGCTGGATGTCCGTGAGGCAATAGCCGCCTGCATCGAGAACGCGCCTCAGGTCAGAGCCTTCATCCAGCGAGAAGTCGCTTCCCAGCACCGCAACAAGGCGCTCGTCAGGATCGCACGGTCTCAGTGGGTCGTGCATCGCCATGCGCAGCCGCACGTCGGGTGAGAGGTGCTTGCGCATGATGGGGTCCATAAAGGCGCGGATGAAGTCCACATTGGGGAACTGCCGCTCAAGCTCGCGGTAGACGCGCGCCATGCTTACGCCCAGGAAGTGATGCGTGCATACGGGAAAGACGATGACGCACGGCGGTAGCTTGGGGAGCTTGCGCAGCGTGTCAGCGATGCCCTCCAGGGTGATTTGCTCAACGGTGCCGCGCGTGATGTCCTCCTCCTTGAGGACCACGTACGAGAAGCGCTCGCGCATGCCCATTTCGGCTGCGGTCAGCACCACGCCGCGCATGCAGTTGACGGCGCAGACGTAGATCTGGTGTGCCTCGGGAATGAGCATGCCCATGTGGACGATGTTCCACACCCCATGCACCGGCGGGTTGAACTCCAGGGTGGAGGGAAACGGAGCAAGGGACGACACGTCACCAGCGTTGACGACCGATGGTCCAAGTCTTGTGAGCATGTTTCCCTCCTTTAGGTGGCGGACTCTGAGACGCCGGGGGGCTGGGGGAGCAGGGTCTGGGTGCCAATTTCGGTGTTCATGACCACCCAACCGGGACGGTCGGCCGTGACCTCGCCGATGATGGTGGCGCCTTGCGAGTGCGGGCAGCCGTGCAGCGCCTCGACGAGTGCCGGTGCGACTTCCTTTGGCGCGATGACCACCAGGCGGCCCTCGCAGGCAAGATAGAGCGGCTCAAGCCCCAGCATGCGGCAGACGCCGCCCACGGCCGGGTCAACCGGGACGTCAGCCGCGTTCAGTGAGATGCCCACGCTGCTCTGGGCGGCAATCTCGTAGAGCACCGTGCCCACGCCGCCACGCGTGGCGTCGCGAATAACGTGCACGTCATGGGTCACGTCGAGCATCGCCTCAACGCTCGACCACAGCGGCGCGCAGTCGCTCGTGACATCGGCATCGATGCCGAAGTCGTCGCGTGCGAGCAGGATGGTGCAGCCATGGCGGCCTACGTCACCCGTCACGATGATGGCGTCACCAGGTTGGGCCTTAGCACCCGCAGGCGCCGCGCCCTCAACGATCTCGCCCACGCCCGTGGTGGTGATGAACACGCCGTCAACCTGGCCGCGACCAGCCACCTTGGTGTCTCCGGCAACCAGCGCGACGCCAGCCTCCTCGGCCGTTGCGGCCATGGCATCGGCAATGCGCCGCAGGTCATCGAGGGGATAGCCCTCCTCAATCACGAAGGCGCACGTAAGATAGCGCGGACGCGCTCCCATGCACGAGAGGTCGTTCACCGTACCGCAGATGGAGAGCTTGCCAATGTTGCCGCCCGGGAAGAACGAGGGCGACACGATGAATCCGTCCGTGGACATGGCAATCTTGCCCGCGGGACGGTCGAGCACCGCAGCATCGTCCGCCGTGAGCAGCGGGCTCTCAAACCGCGCCGCAAAGACGCTGTCGATGAGCTCTGCCGTCTGCTTGCCGCCGGCGCCCATGGCCAGCGTTACCTGTCCGCTCATTGCAGACTCCCTCCGTACTGATAGTATGCCGAGCACGCTCCCTCGCCCGAGACCATGCAGGCCCCCACGGGGTGAAGTGGCGTGCAGCCCTTGCCAAAGACCGGGCAGTCGGATGGCTTGCAATCTCCGCGGAGCACCTCGCCGCAACGGCAGGCCGGGTTGGCGTGGCCTTCGATGTGTGGGATGCCGTGCACCTTGCGAGCGTCTACGGTTGCGTAGGCATCGCGCAGCCTCAGGCCCGACTGTGGGATCACGCCCAGACCGCGCCACTCGGTATCGCAGGGCTCCATGACCTTCTCGATGAGCGCGACGGCTGCGGGCATGCCCTCGGGCTTGACTACGCGCGGGTAGGCGTTGACAAAGAACGGCTTGCCCTCGCCGCCCTTGCGCACGGCCACGGCCAGGGCGGTGACCAGCTCCTTGGCCGTGAAGCCCGCAAGGACGCCGCTCACGCCCTGATTCACCAGCTCCTCGCAGAGGGCCGTGCCGGTGATGGCGTGTACGTGGCCGGGGTACAGGAACACGTCGGCCGAGCCCTTCAGGGCCTGGTAGGCATTGGGCATGGTCTTGTTGGCTGTGAGCAGGGTAAAGTTGCTCACGCCCTCCGCAAGGGCCTGCTCGGCCGCAAGGCAGGCGGCGGGAACGGTGGTCTCGAAGCCCACAGCAAGGAAGGTGACCTGCTCGGCGGGATGCTCCTTGGCGTATGCCACGGCGTCGATGGGGGAGTACACCACCTGCACGTGCGCGCCGTTGGCGCGGGCGGTGGCAAGGCTTCCCGAGGTGCCGGGCACGCGCACGAGGTCGCCAAAGGTGGTGATGGTCACGCCGTGCTCGGCGAGCCAGATGGCCTCGTCAATGAAGCCTACGGGCGTCACGCATACGGGGCAGCCGGGACCGCTGATGAGGTCTACCTGCGGCGGCAGCAGCTTGCGGATGCCCAGGCGGAAGATCTCGTGCGTGTGGGTGCCGCAGACCTCCATGATGCGCAGCGGCCTGCCGTCGTATGAGGCAAGAACCTCTGCCGCGCTCTGTCGTGTGCTCTCGCTCATGCGAACAGCGCCTCCATGACCTCGTCGGTCTCGTGGTCGTCCTCGTCGGTGATCTTGGCGATGGCTATGCCAGCGTGCACCATGACGTAGTCGCCGGGCTCGAGGTCGTCCATGAGCTGAACGGATATCTCCTTGCGCGCCCCCGACGCGTCAACGAGCGCGGTGCCGTCCTGGATGCGGACCACCTTGGCGGAAAGTCCAACGCACATGTTCCTCTCCTTTCATCTGCTCGGGCGCTCGGGGCGGGGCTTCGGGACAGAAGCCTCCGTCCTGATTGTCCGGGCTATGGTTCCTCTTTCTGAATGCGGCGTGCGGCAACCACGGCCTGGCCAAGGGCGATGCCGCCGTCGTTGGGTGGCACCAAGCTGTGGGTGAGCACAACAAAGTCCTGCTCACGTAGGCGATTGACGCACAGCGCAAGCAGGAGGGTGTTCTGATAGCAGCCGCCCGTCAGGGCGACGGTTGCAACGCCGGTTTCCTTGCGCACTGCCTGGCAGGCCGCCTCCACCAGTTCGGAAAGCCCGAGGTGGAAGGCGTAGGCAAGCCGCTCGACATTTGCACCGGCAAGGCGGGCGTCCACGATGCGCGCAAAGAGCGTGTCGGTAGCAAGGACAAGCGCGCCGTCCTCGGTGCGCAGGCGCTCGTCGGCCTGCAGCACCTGCACAGGGCGCTCAGCTGCAGGGCAGCGCTCGGCCGCAAACTGTAGCTGCGTGGCCGACTCGCCCTCAAAGCTTGAGGCGTGGCGAATGCCTAGTACGGCACTGACGGCGTCAAAGAGGCGTCCTGCGCTCGTAGACGTCACGGTGTTGAGTCCGCGGGCAATCATGGTACCGATGACCTGCGCTTCGTTTGTTGCGCACAGCCTGAGTTGTGTAGCGATCTCCTTTGCTCTGGCCGTGCCACGCTGAGTGCTGAGCATGGCTGCGGCGATGCGCCAACCCTCGCGGGCAGAGGCGTCGCCACCCGGCTGCGGGAATGCGGCAATGTGCCCCAGGCGCTCGAAGCCCTCGTAGGTGGAGAGCAGCACCTCGCCGCCCCAGATGGTGCCGTCGGTGCCGTAGCCCGTCCCGTCAAACGAGACGCCGATGACCGGGCCCGCATAGTCGTTCTCCGCCATGCAGGACGCCACATGCGCGTAATGATGCTGCACGGGAACCAGTTCGAGCCCACGCTCGGCAGCGATGCGCTGTGCCAGCATGGTGGAGTTGTAACCTGGGTGCAGGTCGCACGCCACTACCTGCGGCTCAATCTCAAGCAGGGTCTCCATGCGGGCGATGGTCTCGGACAGCGCCTCGACGGTACGCACGTCGCCCAGGTCGCCCACGTAGGCGGACGGGTAGTACATCTCGCCCGAAGCCACGCAAAACGCGTTCTTCAGCTCGCCGCCCACGGCAAGGATGCCGCGCGCCCCGGGACCCGTGAGGATGAACGGCAGCGGTGTCCACCCGCGCGAGCGGCGCACCATGTAGGGCTTGTCCTCAAAGAGGTCCATCACCGTGTCGTCCGCGCGTACGCGGATGAGGCGGTCATGCGAGAGGATGGCATCGCAAAGATTGTCCAGCTCGCGGCGTGCGTCGTCGTCATCGCGGCAGATGGGCGCACCCGAGTCGGTCGCGCTCGTCATGACCAGGCAGTCGGGCATCTGGATGCCGTCGTCGTAGTCAAAGATGAGCAGCTGGAGCGGTGCGTAGGGAAGCATGATGCCGAGCTTGGGGTTGTCGGGCGCCACGGCATCGCAGACGCTTCCGTTCTCGCGTTTGGGCAGAAGCAGGATGGGCTTCTGGTGGCCGGTGAGGATCTCTTCGGCCACCGCGTTCACCTCGCACTCGCGCTGGGCAGCCGCTAGGTTGCGTGCCATGACGGCGAACGGCTTGGCCGAACGCCGCTTACGTTCGCGCAGGAGGTTTACCGCGGCTTCGCTTGTGGCGTCGCAGCACAGATGGAAGCCACCGATGCCCTTGATGGCCACGGTCCCACCGCCCGCGATGATGCGCCGCGCCTCGGTGATGGCGGCGCGTCCGCGCTCAGGGCGGTCAAGCAGGTAGGTGGTGGGACCGCAGTCGTTGCAGCACACCGGTTGCGCGTCGTACCGGCGCGTCTTTGGGGTGTAGTACTCCGTCGCGCAGCTGGGGCACATGGGAAAGACCGACATGCTCGTACGCTCGCGGTCGTAGGGCAGGGCGTCCAGGATGGTGAGGCGAGGCCCGCAGCAGGTGCAGTTGATGAAGGGGTGCAGGTAGCGCCGGTTATGCGGGTCGAAAAGCTCGCGCACGCAGTCATCGCAGATGGCGATGTCGGGTGAGACAAAGACCTCGCCCTTGGTCTTCTCGCTCTCGATGATGGCAAAGTCCGTGAACGCAGGAGCGTCATCAGCGGGCCGCACGTCGAGCTTGAGGATGGCGGCGCGGCGCGGCGGCTGCGTGTATAGCAGTTCAACGAAGGAATCTACCTGCGAAGATGCACCCTGCGCGTAAATCTCCACGTAGGGGCCCTTGTTGCAGACGGTGCCCGTTATGCCTGAGGTCATAGCATGGCGGCTGACCGTGGGACGAAAGCCCACGCCCTGCACGATGCCGTAGACCCTGATGCGCTTGGTGACGATGCTCATCGTGCGCCACCTGTTACCGCGAAACTATCCATCAGCGTGCCCGAGAGCGCAAAGTGGGGAAGACTGATGAGCTCGCCCTCGAACGAGGGGATGATGGGCCACAGGGCAGGGTCGCCCACGATGGCGTCATAGTTGCCTTGCGCTACGAGCTCTGCGAAATCGTCCTCCTCGGACAGGCGCACGTCACCAGGCTGAGTGAGCTCTGGCACCTGCATGAACCACGTGGCGCAGGTCACGCGCTCTGTGCCGTGGGTCAGAAGGAGCGTGCGGAGCGCGTGCGCCGTGACCTGCTGGTGGACCACCAGCACGCGTTTTCCAGCGACAGCATCCACGTCGAGGCCCACGTTCTGAGCGTCCTCAAAGCGAGGATCCGCCAGCTCATACGGCGTGCCAAAGCGCTCCTCCAAAAGCTTGGCAGCCGCCAAGCCCGAGGGAGCCACCACCACGTTGCGCTCCACGCTGGATGCGTGGATCACGTCATCAAGCGATGATCCCATGCCATAGCAGACGGCGCCGGGCAGCGCGGCGCGCACGCTGTCCGCGCTCGTGCAGCTCAGGTCCAGCGGGTTGGCGCCCAAAACGCCAATGCGCCCCTGCTCAATGGGGTAGGACGCCGTGGCAAAGCGGTCAAACAGCGCGCGGTACGCCTTGCGCGCGCCGTCGTCGTAGAGGCGCGTGCCCGAGGTGTCCACGGTGATGATGGGCAGGTCGCACGAGCGCCGTGCCATGCGGGCGAGTGCGCGATAGTCGGTGCCGATGACGGCGGGCACGGGGGTGCCCACGATGGCGGCAAAGCGCGCCTCCACCTTGGTGGCGGCGTCGGCTAGCTCGGCCACGAGCTTGTCGTCGCGGCCCAGGA
>JAFUBJ010000176.1 GCA_017460265.1 Atopobiaceae bacterium
ACCATAGCGTCGGGCAGCAGGGCGATGTCGTCGTCGGTGAAGGGACGGGTGCGCTCGAGCACGAGGGCATGGCCGAGCAGGGCATCCTTGCGGCGGACGCGCGCCGCAAGATAGCGCTGTTCGGCCCCCAGATACTCCCCCACCACGGTCTTGTCGCCCGAATACACGCGGCGGAAGTCGCCGGCGAGCGCAGCCTGGCGCATATCGTTTGTCTCGATTTCTCGGGCGTTCGCAGTCCATTCGGGATCATCCGCAAGCTCCGAGCTCACAGCGACCGTGGCAAGGCCCATGTCGGCGACGGCGACGGGGTTGCCGAAAACCTCGGCAGCAGCATCGACGAGCCCCTGGATTCCCCTGCCCGAAAGCAGGGCATCGAACATGGCAAGACGCTTCTCGGCGATTTCCACGGCAACTCCCCTCCCGGTTGCTTTGTGAAAAGTATACAAAGACAGGGAGAGACTGGGTCTCTCCCTGTCCAAGCTTTCATCCAAGTACGGCGTAAGAGCTCGGCTCCACCTCGATGCCCCCTCGGCAAAGGCAGGTACAACGCAGCCGAACGAGACCATGTGCTGGACTCTGTCGAAAACCTTAGAAGCTGGTCCAGCCGCCGTCCACGTTGAGCTGGGCACCGTTGACGTAGTGCGCCTCGTCGGAGATTAGGTAGAGGATCGCGTTGGCGATGTCCTCAGGGAAGCCCGTGATGTTGTTGCCGTCCCAGTCGACGCCGAGGGCCACCGCACCTCGGACGTTGTAGATCTCGTTGCCCTCGAGGTCCATGATGTCGCGGTCGGGCCACTTCTCCATGGCGTTGCCCAGGATGTCCGTCACGCAGGCTCCGGGGTTGACCACGTTGGTGCGCACGTTGCGGAAGCGGTAGGTGTGGGCG
The DNA here is from genome assembly GCA_017460265.1 of Atopobiaceae bacterium. GTDB lineage: Bacteria > Actinomycetota > Coriobacteriia > Coriobacteriales > Atopobiaceae > UBA1367. The sequence continues at coordinate 887 of JAFUBJ010000176.1, forward strand.
AGGTTGCGCGCCAGGCCGAGCACCGCATGCTTTGAGGTGATGTAGGCGGCACCCGCGCTGGAGCCCACCTGACCACCCACGGAACCCACGATGACGATGTTGGCGGGAAGGCCCTCGTGGTCCCATAGCAGCGGCAGGCAGTCACGGCACATGCGGAAGCACGAGTTGACGTTCACGTCCATGACGTAGTCATAGAGCTCGTCATCGGTCTTGTGCGCCGGGCACATCAGGTCGAGCACGCCGGCAATGTAGAGCAGGCTGTCGAGCGTGCCGTACTTCTCCTTGACGATGTCGATGGCAGCCTGGCGAACGGACGCGTCGCACACGTCGCCACCCACGAAGTCGATGGTTCCGGGACCGTCGGTCAGCTCCTCGTCCTCGACGAGCTCCTCCCAGGCCTCCTCGTTGAGGTCAAGCACCACGAGCTTGGCGCCCTGGCGATACAGCTCGCACACCGTGGCCGCGCCCATGCCGCAGGCACCACCCACGACCAGAATGACCTTGTCCTTATTGGTAGACATGAGTTCTCTCTCCTTTGATGAACATGACGCCGAGGTATTTCTTTCGGGCGATTCAGCGCCGAAGGCGCTGCCGCAGCGAAGCGAGGACTGAGCTCGAAAGGAATACCTCGGCGACGTCAGCGTAAAAGACGATTAGCACCACTTGGGCTCGACGATGATAGCCGGACTGTCATTGGGGCCAATGGTCACCCGCGTGCCGACGGGGCACCTCTTTGCATCCACGACGGCAAAGCCGATGTTCTTGTCGACGGTGTATCCGTAGATCATCTGGGTGACGCACCCGCGGGGAACGCCGCGCTTGTAGAGGATCTCCTTCTGGGCGATATCCTCGTAGCTCTCGCGCTCGATCTCCACGCCCACGAAGGCGCGCTTCTCCCCCGCCTCATGAGCCGCGACCAACGCCTCCTTGCCAAAGAAGTCCTTGTCCAGGTGGACGGACCAGCCAAGGTTGGCCTCGTAGGGCGTGAGGCCCTTGTAGTCCTGACGCAGCGCCATGCCCTTCTCCATGGGAAGCGAGCGCACGTAGACCTCGAGGGTGGTCAGGCGCGGTGCGTCAAACGGCTCGGCAGCAGCCGCGATGGCCTCCGCCACGGCAACGGAGTCCTCACGCTTGCAGTACAGCTCGAAGCCCAGCTCACCCGTAAAGCCTCCGCGGTCAACCACCACAGCTAGCTCGCCCACATTGCGCTCAACGATCTGGAAGCGCTTGAGCTCGTCCACAGGCTCGTCGAGCAATGCGTCCATCACCTTCGCAGAGTTTGGTCCCTGCACGGAGTACATGTCCCACGCATGGGTGACGTCCTCATAGGAAACGTCAAAGCCCTCGCGATGAGCGTCAAACCAGCGCACGGCATGCGGGCCGTACAGCGTGGAGAGCCACCACACACCGCCACCGCGGTTGAACGCCACCAGGTCGTCGATGATCTCGCCCTTCTCGTCCAGCATGGTGGTGTACTTGCCCCTGCCCTCAGGCGTGCCGACAATGCGGTTGACAAGCATCCAGTCAAGGAAGCGCTCGGCGTCTGGGCCGCTCACCTCAACCAAGTCGTGCGTCCAGCGATACCAACCAGCGCTCTCGCGCACGGCCTTGGCCTCGGCGCGAGCAACCTCATCTTCCTTGAACAGCATCTTTCCTCACTCCCCTCTTAGAGCGCGCGGTCGTCGATCTTGCGGCCCACGTTGATGATGTAGTCGTCGTCATCCTCGGCAATCCAGACCGACCACTCCGGGCTGACCAGCGTATGGCAGGCACCGTTCCACTGTGCCTCGTAGCCCATCGTGATCTCCTCGAGCGGCGCCATCTCGAAGCGCCCCTCGAAGTCCTCCTGGCTCACGCGGATCTCGACGCCGTCGGCATCGAATGCCTCCCACTCATGCGGCACCAGCTGGCAGCCCAGCACGGCATCGATGTAGGCGCCCATGACTCGCGGGTCGTTGTCGCCAATCTCACGCGGAATGTCGAGCCACGCGCGCAGGCCCTCGCGCGCGAAGAAGTCAATGAAGGAGTTCTTGCCAGCGGTCGCAAAGACGATGCGCAGGATGCGCTCGAACTCGTCATCGTTGTCCGCCATGTCGCGGATAGCAATGAGCGGGAAACTGATGGACCAGACCCAGCCCATCTGGGCCACCCAGTTGTACTGCCACTCCAGCGAGTTCTCCTCGCCGAAGGCCTGCACGTACTGGCCGTTGCGCAGGCCCTGGCCATGCTTCACGCGGCGCTCGGGCGGCGTGTCGTGCACGGGCGCGTGTGCGGCCCCACGGTGGTCAAGCCAGCCTTGGTGGTCGAGGTTGAAGTGGTCAAGGCGCTCGGCAACCACACGGCAGTGCGGGTTTCCGCAGCCACGGGCCTCACACATGTTGAGCTGCACGTCATTGGTGATGGCACCATGCTCGCCGCCCGCCGCGATGTCAAAGTTCGCGGTGAACATGCCGGTGGTCATGTTGCACATCTCAGACCCCACGATGTCCCACGGACAGGTGTCGAGCTCCTTCTCCACGCGGTTCTCGGTGAACTGGATCACGCGGCCGGCCATGTCCTCGGCCTCGACACCATAGTCGCCCCAGATGGCGCCGATCCATGCGGCACGCTTCACTAGCTCGGGGATGTTCCACTCGTCATAGAACTGGTCGAGATACTGGAAGAGCTCATCATCGCCACCCGCGCACGCTGCGCAGTTCATCATGTTGGCGATCTCGGTTATTGCCTCGGTGCGGTCCTCCCAGCTATCGTTTAGGATGCGCATCACCTGGAAGATGTTGGCCGAGAAGGCAGCGATGGTCCGCAAGCAGTAGCTGTATGCCTCCTTCTCGGGAATGATCTTGCCAAAGGCCGTCTCCACGCCACGATGCGTGTCGACATGAGCGAGCAGGGCCATGTCCTCTCCTTCCTTCAGGCGCGCAGACGCGGCGCGCACGGGTCCCTGCCTGCCAGTCTGCGACCCGCGCACGCAGCTCACCAGCATGCAAACCGTCGAATAGAATGTGCGACACCCATTCATTTTGTAGGGTGCTACGCTTATGCATATAACGTGAACGGTCTTCCTGGACACATTTGTCCTTATCTGCGCAAATCTTGCAATGCAGCATACATAATGAAGACGCGGAAAGATGGTCACACGGCAAAGGCCATATAGTTTGGAGCATATGCAACATGAAGCTCAACGCAGACGTGATCTTTGACAACCTTCCACAGGACTGGAACGCTCGGCTTCTTGGTACGCCCGACAAGTCGCTTCGGCTCAGGCGGCCAGAGCTCTTCGAGACCACCATGCGCGAGTTTCGAAATGACCACCTCTATGTGCTGCGCGAGGAGCGCCTGCCCCAGCGCGTGCGGGTCGAGCCACGTGCCGTCATCGTATGCCTTGGGCCAGGGCGCCGCACCCGCTACTTTGCGGAGCGTTGCTGCGTCATCCAGCTTCCCGACGTTGACTTCTACAGCGCATTCAACACCATACAGCGCACCTTTGACCGCTACGACGCGTGGGAGGAGGAGCTAGACGCCATCATCGAGGGCGACGCCAACGTACCTGACATGCTCGCACGGTCGGGCGATGTGTTTGGCAATCCCCTCTCCGTCATCGACGCCCAGTTCTCCTGTCTTGGTCAATGGGAGCACGATGACGCCTCCGACCTCGCTACGCTTGCCGGCCTTGACGCGAGCTCCATCCTCAATCCCGAGGCGTTTGCCAGCTACATTGCCGAACGCGACCTCTCCATGGACGTGGCCGAGCCCTTTGTGCTCGACCTTTTGGGCACGCGTACGCTCAACGCCAACCTTCTCGATGCGGGCACCTACCAGGGCTGCCTCACGATATACTGCGAGCGCCGTGACTTCCGACCGAGCGACATCCAGCTTGCGGGCTTCTTGGCAACCAAGCTCGTCCAGGCAATAAACCGCATGTCAACGATGCCAGGTTCAGACGGCACCTCGCTCAAGCGCATCCTCATGACCCTTGTCGACGAGCTTCCGCTTGACGGCAAGGAGCAAGCCATGCTTGAGGCGCGTGGCGCAGACCAGTCATTTGTGTGCGTTCGCATCAGGCTTAACCACCGCCTGAGCCAGCTGCCGATTGGCTATGTCTGCACCATGG
>JAFUBJ010000177.1 GCA_017460265.1 Atopobiaceae bacterium
AGCGGTTGCATACTCGCGCATCGCGGCAACGAAGCGCTCCTCGTCACCTGCGCGGAATGCGCAGGTCAGCTGCACGTCCTCGGCAAAAAGCTGGTCTTTGACCTTGCCTCCCGCGTCTGAGACCATGCGGACGACCCGGTCGTAGGCCGAATACGGAATCTGCGCCGCCACCCGCGTGAACAGCGTCATCTCGACTCTCAGTGCATCCTTGTGTGCTTGCGCCACCGCCTCCTGCGTCGCGGCCGTATAGGCACGCACGAGTCCTCCCGGCCCCAGGAGCGTGCCGCCAAAGTATCTTGTGACCACACAGCAGACGTCCGCGAGGCCCTCCCCGCGAAGCACATCGAGCGTGGGCATGCCGGAGGTTCGCTGGGGCTCGCCGTCGTCAGAGCAACGCTCACGCCCATCAGACAGGATCCATGCGGGCACGTTGTGCCGCGCGTCGTGATGGCGGGCGCGCACCTCAGCGATGAACGCGTCGGCCTCGGCCTCGCTCGCAACATGCCGCAGCTGCGCGATGAACCGGCTGCGCCTGTCGACGAACTCCCCTATTGCCTCAGCGCCTGTCGCAAGCGTCAGATACCCCGTGGCCATGTCAGATTCCCCTTACACGCAAGGGGCGCCAGGTTCAACCGGCGCCCCTTGACGACTTTTGTTTATCGCAAACGCCTATGCGGTCTGGAACAGCTTGGCTCCGACAGCCACCTCGCCCGCTCCGACAGCCTCAACGGAGGCAAGGTCGTCAGCGTTGGTGATGATGGTCATGACGACGTCTGGGTGTCCCGCCTTAGCAACCTTGTGACGGTCAAAGGTGAGGAGGGCCTCGCCAGCATCAACGTGGTCGTCCTTCTTGACGTGCACGGTAAAGCCGTCACCCTTCATCTCGACGGTGTCGACGCCCACGTGAATGAGCACCTCGACGCCATCGTCGCCCAAAAGCCCAAAGGCGTGCGGCATGGCGGCGGTCACGGTACCAGAGACGGGAGCGTACACGTTGCCGTCAGAGGGCCAGACTCCCAGGCACGGTCCCATCGCACCAGAGGAGAAGACGGGATCGGGAAGCGACGCCATGGGCTCGACCTTGCCCGCAACCGGCGCGTACACGGCACCCTTCTCAGTTTCTACTGTTACCTTCTCAGGCTTTGCAGGCTTCTTGCCGCCAAACAACTTGTCAAACAAACCCATGAATAGCACTCCCTTTCTTGATTAGATGCATGCATCCATTCTAAGACAAGTGCTTAAGCACGATTGGTCAGAGTGGTTCCAAACGGCAAACGGCTCCGCAGATGCATCGCCATTACGAACCTATAGGACCTGCTTGCGCACCAGGCGGGCAAATCTGCCACCCTTGTCCATCAGCTCGTCGTAGGTGCCCTCCTCAACGATCCGGCCGCCTTCCATGACGAGGATGCGGTCGCAACCCATGACCGTGGAAAGACGGTGCGCGACCATGAGAACGGTGCACTTCTCTTGATACACCGCATCGAGCACTTTCTTCTGGGTGATGTTGTCGAGGGCACTCGTCGCCTCGTCAAGCACCATGATGGCAGGCTTGGTGGCAAAGGCCCGGGCAATGAGGATACGCTGGCGCTGACCGCCCGAGAAGCCACACGAGTTTGACTCGGAGATCTCGGTGTCAAGGCCAAGCGGCAGGGCGCGGAGGTCTTCGGCGATGCAGGCCTTCTCCGCGGCGTCCCACGCCTCCTCCTCGGTGACGGACCGTGGCGTGAAGGCGATGTTGGAGCGAACGGTTCCTGGAATCAGCTTGCTGAACTGGAAGACCGATCCCACGTGACGGCGATACGAGCGGATGTCCAGCGACGAGAGGTCGCGGCCGTCCAGGAACACGGCGCCAGACACAGGCTTCTCGGCACCAAGGATGAGCTTGAGCAGCGTGGACTTCCCGCAGCCGCTCTCCCCCACGAGGGCCACCTTCTCGCCTGCGCGAATCCTCAGGCTCATGTCGTTCACGGCTCCCATGCCGCCAGGGTAGGCAAAGCTCACGTGGTCAAGCTCGATGGAGCCGCGCACCTCGCGTACGACGGAGTCGGTACCGCCAATCTCGGCACGCGCCTCGAGGATGCCGGAGAGCTGTTCCATCAGCGGGCCCATGAGCAGCATGGAGCGAAGCGAGCCGATCAGGTCGCCCACGGCCGACACCAGAAGGCCATACGAGGACGTGAACGCGATGTAGTCACCGCGGGACATGCCAGAGCCTACCACAATGGCAACGAGCACGAGCGTGCCCACGCTCGAGATGAAGGTGGTGATCTCGCTCTCGAGCTTCAGCTCGAAGGGCTGGTCGTAGTCGTACTTGAGCACGCGCTGGTAGATGGCTGCCCATCGTGCGTACACGCGACGCTCTGCGCCCATGGAGCGGATCTTCTGCGCTCCCTTGAAGGCCGAAAACATGAACCCCGACGCATCGACCTCGGCATCCATCTTGCCCATCTCGTTGCGGACGTTCTCAAAGGCCACCAGGACAGAGAAGGCGGACTTGACGACCAGCACGACCAGCGCGGGAACAACGAGCAGAGGGCCAAACTGCATCATCTGGGGGATGAAACCGAGCGAGAACGATGCGGTCAGCAGAAGGTCGAGCACCAGGGAGAGCATGCGATCCGCAACCTGCTTTGCGGCGGAAAGACGACTCGAGACCCTACCAGAGGAGGTGTTTGCATAGAAGCTCTGGGGAAGAAGCAGGGCACGCGCCATGACGGATGCCTCCGCCTGCCCAGATATGCGCAGACGCATGTTGCTCAGCATCAGCGTCTTGGTGGCGCTGATTACCGTCTTGCAGAGACCCGCCGCGAGATACGCCCACAACGCAAGAATCAACAGGGACATGCCATCGGGAATCCCCATGGGAACGACCTCATTCAGGACCCTTCGGTGAATCATGGGGCCGATGAGGCCAAGGAGGTAGACAAGAAACGCGGCGACGACGATGGGTACGACGTCGCGCGGGGTCATGAGCTGCAGCACCATGCGCAGGTAACCCTGGACCGTGTTTGCCCCCTCGGGAACAGGACGATAGATGGTCCAGCCATAGCGCTTCAGCGCGACACCCTTCCTGAGACGCCCCTCTTCGCCCGTGCTGGGACAGCAATAGTGGTACCCCGTCATGGATGGCCTACAGGCAACGTATTCGCCACTCTCAAGCTGGGCAAGCACGAACTCGGACCTGTTGCGCCATTCATCGTCATGCAGGTCACAGGTCTCGTACATGATTCCCTGTGGCGAGAGCGAGCACTCGAGCAGGTCCTCGATCGACGCGCATCCGAGCACGATGTCGCTCTTGACCTTCATCCAGTCAAGCAAGAGGCGAAGCGCGTTCTGGGCACCGTCACCACCTGAGGCATTCACCATTTTGTTGCGTATCAGGGCATCGTCTGCACTGCTCTCGGCGGCGAGGTCGGCAGCCGCACGATGCTCAAGCTGTTCTGTGTACATTCCCATCGCGTCTTCGCCTCCTAACCCGTCGTCACCAAGTCGTGATAGAGCCCGCCTTGGGCCATCAGCTCGTCATGGGTACCTCGCGCCACGATGCGGCCCTTCTCCATCACGATGATCTGGTCCGCGTCGCGGATGGTCGAAAGGCGATGCGCCACGATGACGGTCGTCACGTTGACGGCACGGATGGCCTCCATCACCTTCTCCTCCGTCAGCGCGTCAAGCGCCGAGGTAAACTCGTCAAGCAGGAGGAACGTCGGCTCCATCTCGAGAGCGCGTGCCAGCTCGAGCCTCTGCAGCTCGCCGCCCGAGTAGTTCTTTCCGTTTTCGCTGATGACGGTGTCATAGCCGTCGCGCTCTCGGATAATACGGTCGTGAATCTGTGCGTCACGAGCCGCCATGACCCTCGCATAGTTCTCGATGGTGTCGTCCCACATCTTGAGGTTCGAGCGCACGGAGTCCTCGAAGATCATGATCTCTTGGTCAACCGCAACGACCGAGGAGCGGAACACGACGTCGGGTATCTCCTCGCGCGTCTTGCCGCCGTACGTGATGGTGCCCGCGGCAGGACGATAGAGGTCGGCAATGAGCTTGAGCAGCGTCGACTTTCCGCATCCGGTCTTTCCGACGATCGCAAAGACCTCGCCGGGGTGAATCGTAAGCGAGACGTCGCTCAAGGCAAGCGGGTCTCCCGGGTTGTAGCGATAGCCCACGTTCTCAAGCACGAGGTCACCGCGGATCTTGTCGGGCTCGGACCCCTCGGGCAGCGGGACCTCCAGAACGGTATCGCGATGGTTGATGTCTTCCACACGCTCGATGTTGGTGCGCATGGTCTGGAGCGTGTTTATCGTGTTCACGCAGTTGGAGAGTGAGTTTCCCACGCGGCCCACAACCATCTGCATGGTGGCCATCGACGCAGAGTCAAACTCTCCCTTCATCATGAAGTATGCGCCCACAAACAGAAGCGCCGCGCTCGAAAAGACGCTGTGCACGCCCGAGACGATCGACGTCACGGCGTTAAGCCTGTTACCGGTGCGGCTGCTGTCCTGGTAGTCGGTCTGCGATGCCTTCCACATGCCAAAGAAGACGCGCTCGGTTCCGCCCATCTTGATGGTGTCAATGGTGCCGATGCCGTTAAGGGCGGTGGAGCGCATGGCGCCCGAGCTGGAGACCATCGATCGCGACCTGAGGGCGAGGGCATTGCGCTGAGACCTCATGCAGATGAGGTACACCACCTCGACCGCAAGGCAGACGGCAGCAACGACATGGTTGTAGGAGAACATCATGACGAGGTACGCCGTTGCCGTTGCGACATCGATCATGCGCGGCACCAGCGTGAGGATGATCGACCTATCGAGATAGGAGTTGTTGTCCATGCGCTGCATGAGCTCGCCGGCACTTGCCTGGTCAAAGAACTCCATAGGCAGACGGAACAGGTGCTTGAAGAGCTTCGAGCCCGAACGCGCCGCGGCACGCCGGCTCGTTTCGCGCACGTTCAGGGTCTTGCCCATCGCCATCACGGTATACGCAAGAAGCAGAATGGCCTCGAGCGTGATGAGAGCCCAGATGGCGCCCTTCTCCATTCCGGCGGTTGCCTTCTCGTCGAGAAGCCTCTTGATGCCGTTGAGGTAGACCAAGTTAAGCACAACAGCGGCAGCATTCAGGACAAAGATCTTGCCGAGATCTCCCCTCATCCCGTCGAGACGCCGGGAAAGAAGCTCTCTAAGCGTCTCGGGGCTTCCCCCTTTCTCAAAGGTGGGTCCGGGGCGCAAGATGATGGCGGTTCCGCCATACAGGCTTTCGAACTTCTCCTGGGTAATCTCGTATTCGCCCCTCGCAGGATCGGAGAGCTCGACTTTGTTACGACTGAAACCCTTGACAATGGTGTAGTAGCGCTTTCTCCACAACACCATGACGGGAAAGTGCTCCTGCTTGAGTTCCTGGACGCTGAGCTTCTTCACTTCCGACTCGAGCCCATAGGATTCTGCAGCCATCGTGATGACTGATGCGGGCGTGCCGTTACGTGATGCTGGGCAAACGACGCGCATCTCTTTCATGGGAACGTAGCGGCCATAGAACAGGAGCATGGTTGAGAGCGCCGCGGCAGCATTGTCGGAGAGGGACATCTGTATGACGGTCTGTACCTTCATGTTCTCCTCGATCAAATGAACTAAACACTCATCCCACAAGGACGGTTGCATCCCCATGCGACAAACGTATTGTATCGCACGGAATCTTTTGCTCTGCAGACGGTTTGCGACTTCTGCCCTGCTCGCCCAATACGTGATGTTGAGATGCTGCGATATCGCACAAATCTCGATTACGCTATCGTTGAACGGTACGAGAAGAAACGGAGCATCAGGCATCCATTCTTCCCACGAAATGAGCGCTGGCAGGTTCAAGACCTACGGCTGGCGCTTCAGCCCAAAGATGGCAGAGGGTGCCAGCATCATGGACCCGCAGTTCGCGCTTTGCTATGACATCGTCTGCAAGCTTGTCGACGACCCCGAGCCAAAACCAGAGCCAGACCCGAAGCCTACGCCCAAGCCCACTCCGGAACCAACACCCAAGCCAGACGTAAAGCCAGCGTCGGACAAAGCGCCAGCACTGCCATCAACCGGCGAGGATTCCCTCTGCGTCTGGCCGATTGTCCTTTTTTGGCCTTACGACCTTCCTCTCCGCCGCTGGGATTCGTATGAAACGCTCACGTCCCGCTAGACAAGAATCAAAGCCATGCCATAATGCTTGAAATGTGGGAGCGCGCCCTTGTGGGACGTGCCTGCAGGGGGACGAGTCCGCCATCTTAACGTGGTCTTGCAGGCGGCCGATGGCGGGGGCGTCCTTAATCCGCTTACGCTAAAATTCCTCCCACATCGATGTGCCCGCACGCGTTACTGACTGCGCGTGCGGGCACATTACGTTTGTGGTGACGGAGCTATCTTATG
>JAFUBJ010000178.1 GCA_017460265.1 Atopobiaceae bacterium
CAAGTGAGGTGGAGCCCAACACCTGGACCGACGCGGACTTTGCTCTGGTGGCAGACGTCTGTGCGGCCATCAACGAGCGCGTCAAGGTGGGTTGCACCGGATGCGGCTACTGCATGCCCTGCCTCAAGGGTGTTGACATCCCCGCCCTCTTCCGTTGTTGGAACGAGATGTACACCGAGGGCAAGAACGAGGGGCGCAAGGAGTATTGGCAGACCGTGTCGCTCAGGAGAGAGAAGGCATTTGCGCGTCAATGTGTGAAGTGCGGAAAGTGCGAGTCGCATTGCCCACAGGGCATTCCCATACGCGAGTTGATTCACGTGGCAGACCGCGAGCTTCGTCCGCTGCCCTGGCGCGTGGCGGGCGACGTCATGCGGGCCTTTGCGGTCAAGTGACGGCGGGGTGTTTACAACGCGAAAGGATCTCGGCTTATGAACATGAAGCTTTTCTCGACGGCGTTGGCCGTGACGGTCGCGCTCTTTGCGGCCCTCATGGGCGGCTGCGGCCAAAAGGAAGATTCGCAGGCAGAGAAGGAACCGACGGAGGTAGTTGAGCAGCAGGATGACCAGCAGGAACCTCAGGCTGAGAAGGACACGCTGGCAGAGGGTCCCGATGTGGAAGGCGAGACCGAGGAGCAGGCTGCCATTCTGGAACGTAGCGAGCTCGCAGAGGACTTCGTGCGCACGTGGGGGACGACGACCAACGTTGATCCCAACGACGACACGATCGTATCGAACATCGACGACTGGTTCGAGAAGACGCTGGCATTTGTGCGTCCGGACTCGCAGCTGTACGCCGACTTCATGAAGCGCGACCAGTATGAGGGCCCCGGCTTCGTCGACGCGGCGACCATCGTTAAGGACGTGCAGGTCACAGGCCATGATGGTGACACCTATACCGTCGTGGCAACCATGGCAGGAACGCAGAGCGGCTTTGCGGGCTGGACGCAGGAGACCTACGAGCTGACGCACGAGATAACCTTTGACGCCGACAACTATGTCGTTCGCGTGGACCAATGGGGATAGGGGCGACAAAGGAGACATCTCGCTCGTGTAGCAGGCAGAAGGAGGACTGGTGTCGTCCGAGCGTGTGGACATAGAGGGAATCTTCCGGCGGCACGTCAAGACGGTGTGGCGGCTCTGCTATTCATATCTGGGCTCCGAGGCGGAGGCCGAGGACACCACGCAGGCGACGTTCATGCGTCTCATTGATCACCCGCGTTCCTTTGAGGACGAGGGCCATGAGCGTGCGTGGCTGCTGGTGGTGGCGGCCAACGTGTGCAAGGACGTGCTCAAGAGCGCTGCGCGCACGCGCGTGGTCTCACTGCCCGAGGAAGGACCGGAACCTGCTGCCGACCAGGAGAGCGGCGTGGGCGTGGACCCAGCGCGGGCGATCGAGCAGGGAAGCGATGACGAGGTGCTGAGAGCGGTGCAGGGGCTTCCCGAGAAGTATCGGGAGATCGTCTTTCTGCACTATTACGAGGGCTGGAAGACCGATGACATAGCGCGCCATCTGGGGGCGCCACCCTCGACGGTGCGCAACCGGCTAAGAGATGCGCGACAACTGCTAAGAAAGGCGTTGGGAGGTGAGAGAGCATGATGGACAGCGACAAGAAGGACGAGGACTGGCTGTACGATGATGACGCAGACCTTGCGATAGACCAGGAGATATACGACCGACTGCATGCCGCGCTTGACGCAGCGGGGCCAAGCGAAGAGGCGCAAGACCGCATGCTCGCAAGCCTCCTTGCAGCGCAGGAACTGCGGAATGCCTCTTTGCAAGATGTCGAGCCAAATGGTGAAGTCAATGGGAGTGTCGAATACGTGCCCTTTACCGGGAAGATCGCAAACCGCAACTTTACGGTGCTGCAGGGAAGGAAAAGGCGCGCGGCAAGGCGCACGCTTGGCCTTGCTATCGCTGCGTCCTTTCTGATTGCCGTTTTGGGTGTGAGTGTGGGGAGTCACATTCTGGGCGATGCCAACCAGTCCGCGGACTATGCGCAGGAGACTGCAGCGCCCGCCGAGGCGGAGGCGATGGGGTCAGCCAAGAACGAGATGGCAGAGACCGATCTTGTGTCGCTTTCCTCCGAGGCCGATTCTGCCGAGCCAGTCTCTGAGGAGTCTGCGCCTGACGAGGCCCTTGACAGCTCCTCTGAGCTTGACGCGTTCGCACCCTCGGGTGGCGCGTTTGACGTGAGCGCCGATCCGTCGTACGACCTTGCCGTTGGCTATCCCGAGATTCGCCTCCGTTCGGGCGAAGTCCTGAAGATCGAGGAGCACCTGGGCGACCCCGTCATCATTGGGGACGAATGGGTCGAGGGCTTCAAGGGCGATGCCGACGCCTTTTCTGAAGATGGGCTGGACTCCGTCCGCTGCTGGGTCTATCTGCTGCCCGTGAGTGATGACGGGTTATACGTGGTGCGCTATGTGCAGGATGGCTCCTGCTATGCCGCACGAATTGTTGAGTAACTGCAGGAGTTGGCCGTCACCCCGTGATGTGACGAAGAGGTGAAGGGCCGACAACGAAACCTCCTTCGTCGTGTCTATGTCAGAGGGGCACGACGAAGGAGGTTTTCCATGATCAAGACAACGAGCTTCAGGTATAGGGTAACGGCGCTGGTCCTTGCCGGTGTGATGGCAGCGGCTCCGCTTGCCGCATGCGGACAGCGCAACACGGGGGCAGAGCAGTACGACGCAAAGCTGACGGAGACCGCAGAGAGCGGGACGTACGCACCCGACGGTGCCTACGCGGCGACGGAGGCCTACGAGGGC
>JAFUBJ010000179.1 GCA_017460265.1 Atopobiaceae bacterium
ATTGCCCTTTCTCACATCCCAAATATCACGAACAGCCCCGCCGTGAGCATGCAGAGGAAGGGAGAGACCACGATGCGCACCCGCTCCTGGCGCGGGGTGACGCCGCGGTCGAGCCAACCCGCACACTCTGCCGTCTCGGGATAGAGGCGCTTGAAGTAGCCCACCGTCATCACGAGCCACTGGTCCTGCACGATGATGTCGAAGGCCTTCATGACGTAGAGGAGCACGATAAAGCGCAGCGTAAGACCCCAGAAGCCGCAGCCATCGCGCAGGCCTTCCCTACCCACGTAGAGCATGCCCGCAAGCATCGCAACAAGGAAGCCGGCGAGAAGCGCGTGCGCGATCAGCTGTTTCCAGAGAGGTGGCTCGGGGTGACCTTGGGCAGCCAAGCGCACGTCCTCGGGCAGGAAGCGCAGCACGAGCGCGGGTTTGGCCAGAGGGCTCGCCACCACGATGACGCTTATCTCCAAGAGGCATAGTCCCAGCGCCACCAGCACCACTTTGAGCATTGGTCATCTCCTCCATTGGTGTTAGATTAACCTAACTATAGACCAGGTGACGGGAGGCTATCGTGGAGGCAGTCGAGTTTGGTGCAGGAGGCACGGACACCATCCTGCTCATCCCCGGCAACATGATGACCTGGCACCAGTTTGACGAGCTGATACCGCTTCTGGCGGCAAATCACCACGTCATCGCCGTGAGCACCGACGGCTACGACGGGCGCACCACGTTCACCACCGCGGAGGAATCCGCGCAGCACGTCGAGGACTGGCTGCTCGCCCACGGTATCGAAACGGTTGACCTCGTCTTCGGCGAGTCGTTCGGCAGCGCGACCGCAGCCATGATGCTTCTGAGGCAGCGCGTCACAGCGCACTCGATGATCCTCAACGGACCCCAGCACATGAGCCTGGGTCCTCTCAACGCACTGGTCTCGTGGTACATCCCCAGAAACCAGCACCGTCTCGTGGGCAACGTCGCCGAGGCCAGGGCGACCGGCCACTTCCCCTGGCTCCTCAAGGCCTACACGAGAAGCAGCGACGCCTCGCTTGCGCGCATGTTCCAGCCAATGGCGGGGAACGTCTCGCTCGAGACGCTCCAAAACGCGATGTCGGAGGCGCTCTCGCTCTACGACACGATTGGCTCGTACCCACCCGATGTGACTGCACGCGTGGCCGTGTGGCACGGTGCCAAGGAGCCCAACATGAGGGGCGCTTTACGCGAGCTTCGCAAGGTGTTCCCCGCGCTGGAGGATCATCCCTTCCCCGGCCTTGGACACGGCGAGGTTCTGCTCAACCCTGGGCTGACTGCCGCAGAGATCGAAGCGTTTATGGCATGATGCCCGGCAGTAGCGCTTGAACTCACTCGAGTTGTCTTCTTTACAAACATGTGTTCGTACTTTATAATAATCTCATGAGCCAGTGCAGGCGCACTCTCGATGGCGTGACCGATGGTCCATCCTGCAAGATCCTCATTCCAATTGGCTAGCCACTTGCGGCTCTTATCTGGGAGGGGGTCTCTCTTGGACAAGATTATGCTCTTCAACAACGGGATCGAATACACCAACAGCGGTGACATCGTTAGGGATGCCAGACTCATCATCGACTCGGCACAGCGCAGTGCCCATCAGGCCGTCAACGTTGCGCTGGTAGTACGCAACTGGCTCCTGGGACGTCGCATCGCGGAGGAGGAGCTTGGTAAAAACACGCGCCACGATCTTTATGGCCAAGAAGTGGTGAAGCAGCTTGCTGTCAAGCTGACAGAACAGTACGGGAAAGGCTACACCAAGCGAAGCCTCTATCAGTACGTTCAGTTCTACCGCCTGTTCCCAGAGATTGTGCAGACGGCGTCCGCACAATCTCTGCCGCGGTTGAGCTGGAGCCACTATGCCGAACTGCTCCGAGTCGATGATCCCGACGCAAGGAGCTGGTACGAGAAGGAGGCCTTCGAGCAAGGATGGGCTGTCAAGACCCTGCGTCGCAACATAAACACCCAGTACTACCACCGCCTGCTCATGACGGCAGACAAGCACAAGGCTGAGGTCGTACAGGAGATGCGCGACAACACGGCCGACTACCAGACGGACAGCCTCGAGTTTGTGAAGAACCCCGTCATTGCCGAGTTCCTCGGCTTCCCGCCTGACGCGAGCGTACGCGAGTCTGAGCTTGAGGGTGCCATCATCGCAAACCTGCAGCAGTTCTTGCTTGAGCTCGGCAAGGGTTACGCGTTTGTGGCTCGCCAGCAGCACATCCGCACGGACGCGGGGGATTTCTTCATCGACCTTGTGTTTTACAACATCATCCTCAAGTGCTACGTGCTCATTGACCTCAAGGTGGGACAGATAACCCACCAGGACGTGGGCCAGATGGATCTGTACGTGCGCATGTACGACGAGCTAAAGCGCGGGGACGACGACAAGCCCACACTCGGCATCGTGCTCTGCTCTGAGACGAGCAGGGACATAGCTCGGTATTCTGTGCTTAACGGTAGCGAGCAGCTCTTCGCGAGCAAGTATAGGCTCTACCTGCCCACGGAAGACCAGCTACGCGCAGAGATTGAGGCACAGAAGGAGCTGTTCCGCCTCCAGCACGGCAGCGAGCATAAGCAAACGGGTGACGATGGAAGATAACGAGCCTTGTCGGCTAGCAAGGGGCCCGGAACAATCCGGACCCCTTGCAAACCTCGATCGATGACGCAAGCACATGGTTGACGCTCAATGATCGGCCCTTGCCAATAGGCACCCGCCGCGCCTACGACAGACCGCTTCAGGCGCACAAAGACGAGCAATGCGCCGAGTCTCGGTTTGACCATCTATCCCTAAGTGTCTGCAGTAAGGCCTAGCCCATCGGGCAAGTGAGTCAACAGGAATGGTCCAAGGGCCTAGGCCCTTGGACCACCACGTCACTCTGTCGCACTCAGCTATTGCTGCTGGGACTCCCGCAGCTTCTTATACGCACCATTGGTGGCAAGTTCGACCGCAACCCCCACACAACCGAGCACGGCGGCGCCAGCATACAGCGGGCGCACCTGGCCCTGCGTGAGACCCATGAGCGCCGACACGACAAACGGAGTCGCAAAAAACGCCAGGCTGTAGATGGCCGTGGTGTAGCCCATGGCGTCATTAACGCGGCTCATGGGCACAATCTCCCCCACATACGCATAGCTGTACGAGAAGTACGCACCGTACACGGCTCCGATGAGTCCGCAGGCCACAAGTGCCACGGGCTTGGAGGGCATGGCCCAGAGGAGCGCGAGCGACACCGCAGCGGCAGCAATCGCAACGGTCGCGGTATTCTTTCCCAGCTTGCCATAGATGGAGCCAAACGCCGCTGCGCTGAAGAAACCTGCGATGGTGGAGACGGAGAGCACCGTGCCTGCGAACGCGCCGTCACCGATGCCCGTCTCGGCAATGTAGACGCTGATGAAGTACGAGATGCAGGCATACATGGCAACGAAGATGACGTAGTCGAGGATGAATGTGGCATAGAGCAACCCCATGGGTTCCTTCTTGCCGCCCGTCGTCTCCGTACCCCAGTCGGCAACCTCCTCCATGCCAAGCTCAGGGATGAAGAGGAACGTGGCGATGACGACAAGCACCATCGGGAAGTACACGTAGAAGGTGTGGGTCCACTCGGGGATGGAGAGCGCGCCTCCGGCATACGAGAGGATGGCGCCAAAGACAGTACCTGCCGCGTTGAAGTAGCCGGTAAACGCGGCACGCTTGCCTTCATCCACGTACATCTGGGCAATATAGGCCATGGCCACGGTGTTGATGATGCCCTCACCAAGGCCCATGAGGGAACGCATGACCGAGATGTAGACACCGTTCACGATGGTTGCGCAGAAGATGGAACCCACGGCAAAAACAATTGCGCCGATGAGCAGGATCTTCTTCTTGGTCATGGTCTCCATGAGCTTGGTGGAGAGCATGGCGCCGATCGCCATCCAGAGCGCCGCCGCCGAGACGATATAGTTGGCCACAAAGCCATCGCCGAATACCTCGTAAATGTTGTAGGTGATGGGCATCACACCCATCTCCCCCATCACACAGATGCTGAGCAGGAAGATCGAGACCGTAAACAGTGCCTTCTTGGCATCCGTCAGCTCGATGGCCATGCCGTCATTGGTTGCCATGCGTTCCCTCCAAAGGTCCGTGATTCCACAGTGTTCGCGCTGATACGACTATCCGCCCGAACGCCGCAACCAGCCATCCGCCGAGAATCGCCAAACCCGGATGGTCATTTGCTACTTTTGTATAAAGGGCTGTTTGATGATTGGAGCCACGATGCGCCTCAACATGACCATCCTCGCAGATGAGCTCTCGGGCTTTAGCATCATCGACTCTCGTGTGGCCGACCCATATGAGCTCCCGCTCACAGGAGCAAACCTATGGTCAGGCAAGGGAAGCCCCAACGAGCAGACCGTCTACGTAGCATCCGCGAACGCCCTTCCGCAGCTTTGCGCGGGCAAGACGCTATCGTTGGTCTGCGCGGGTCACCTGCCCGAGGAATACCGCACTAGTCCTCGCGTGAGCTACCTCGAGCTGGCATACGACATCGACCTCACGCTCGTGCTCAACGCAGTGCTCGAGTCATTTGCGCGCCTCTCGGACTGGAACGTACGGCTCGGAACGGCATGCCTCTCCCGCAAGCCACTCAACGAGATAGCGCACATTGCCTGGGAACCCTTCGAGAACAATTTCTGTTGCTATGACGCGCAGAACTACCTACTCTTCTTTGAGCACAAGCCGGATGACCCGTACGTTCAGTACTATCCCGATCAGTACAGCTACCTCTCGGAAGGCGGGCGCGACAGCGTCTTGCAGCTGATCGACATGCAAGGAGCATCGGTCAGTTACCACCATGCCCACCTCCCCGCCAACGAAAACGGTGTCGTGGTCGAGCTGCACTTCCGCACCG
>JAFUBJ010000180.1 GCA_017460265.1 Atopobiaceae bacterium
CGCTACGCCGAGCTCATCGTGCGCAAGGGCGCTGCCGTGAAGGAGGGCCAGGAGGTCGGTGTGCAGGCCCCTGTGGAGCGGGCGGACTTCACCCGTATCCTGGTAAGGCACGCATACGACGCCGGTGCGGGCCACGTGACGGTCATTTGGCACGATGACGAATGCGTCAGGCTCGAGTACCAAAACGTCGAGCTTTCGTATTTCCAGCACACGCCTGCATGGAAGGTAGCCCAGCTCAACGGCCTTGCCGAGGCCGGTGCTGCGTTCATCTTCCTGGAAGGGAGCGACCCGTCGGCACTCAAGGGGATCGACCTCGCCAAGCCGGCCGCGGCCTCTAAGGCGCGCAACACCGAGTGCCGCTCGTTCCGCGAGGGCATGGACTTCGGGCGCAACGTGTGGACCATCGCGGGCGTGCCCGTCGTGTCGTGGGCTTGCCACGTGTTCCCCGAGGTCTCGCCTGACGAGGCGACATATCGCCTCTGGCGCGCGATCCTCGAGACGGCGCGCTCGGCGGGCGACGACCCTCAGCAGGAATGGGAGACGCACAACGCAGCCTTCGAGAAGAACAAGCGCTTCCTGAACGAGCATGCGTTTGACCGACTGCACTATGTGTCGAGCAACGGAACCGACCTCACGGTCGGCCTGAACCCCGGTCACATCTGGGAAGGCGGCGCCGCCCGCACGGTGGACGGGACCGTCTTCTTCCCCAACATCCCCACGGAGGAGGTCTTCACCACGCCCGACCGCATGCGCGTTGACGGAATCGTTCACTCTGCGATGCCGCTGGCGCACGCGGGGCAGGTCGTGCGCGACTTCTGGCTGCGCTTTGAGGGCGGTGCCGTGATGGACTACGGTGCGGTGCAGGGCAAAGAGGTTCTGCAGCACATCCTCGAGACCGTCGAGAACGCGGTTCGACTGGGCGAACGCGCGCTCATCTCTAAGAACACGCCCATCCGCGAGTCGGGAATCCTCTTCTACGACACGCTGTACGACGAAAACGCCAGCTGCCACCTGGCGCTGGGCATGGGCTTCCCCGAGTGCCTTGAGGGCGGACTGGACATGGACAAGGACCAGCTGATTGCGCATGGCGTCAACCAGAGCGCCACGCATGTTGACTTCATGATTGGTTCGGACGACCTGAGCGTCACGGGCATCAAGGCTGATGGCACAGAGGTGCCCATCTTCACCCACGGACAATGGGATTGGGAGCGCAACTAGGACGGACGGCGCGTCACGTGCTAGAATGACATTCGCATGCGCCGTTTGCTCAGTTGGCAGAGCAGGGGACTTTTAATCCCAAGGTCCAGGGTTCGAGACCCTGACGGCGCACCACTTGTGAAACAAGGCCTCCGGCAACGGAGGCCTTTCTGGTGATGCAAGCGTGTGCACGGTTTTGCTCGTTTGCCACGTCGTATGTGAACGAGAAGATGCACGTGGCTGTCAGACGGAGGATATCCCCCTCTTTTCTAGCTCAAAAGCCACGCAGGTCTGCCAGATGGTCTGTTCATGGGAGGATTTCCTCTCCCCAAAGCCACGCCCTCAGCCCCTTCGTAGGCTCACGACGTTAGCCGACCTTCGAGCTCGAGGTGGAACAGGCAGACTATGTGGCCGTCCTTGCGGGCTACGAGCCTGGTTCAGGATCTCGAACCCGCAAGGCAAAACCGCCCGGCAGACTTTACTTCTTTGCGAACCAGATGGACTTGAGGTACTCGTATTCCTCGTCGGTCATCTTGGACCCGACCTGCGCCTTTGCCTGTTCCAAGGTGATGCCCGCGAGGTAGGCCAACTCGGCCCACATCGTTAGCTCAAGCTGCCTTTTGGCATTCAGCTCGCCGCCCGACACCCATTGCAGATCTTCGAGACTCAGCTCCTTGCCGTCTTCCATGGTCCAAGACCTCCTTGGTCGTGTTATTTGCTACGTATCATATATACGCTGTGCCGACACGTTCCGTCTCATGGCACTTTTCATATTGGGAGGTGACGCCCCCGCTTGGTCAGCTGACGCTCGCCGACGACAGCGAGAAGCTCTGGGCTTTGCTACCGTTCCTTACCTGCCATAAGGAATCATGCAGTAGCTTGCCATATCATCTGGGCACTTGAGAACAAAGCGCCCCCGGGGCAAGGCGCGTTTGAATGTCGCTTGTCTCAGGCAGTATTGCCTCGGCTGCTAGAGATAAGAAAAAGCGGGCGCCCCGATTGGGGCGCCCTCTCTCGTCACGCGTTTCGAGCCTGATTAGCCAAAGCGATACGAGAAACGCTGTCCGCAGTCCTTGCAGTCAAAGACGGCGATCTCGTCGTGGTCGTAGACGAACGTCTTGTTGTCGCTTCCGCAGTAGGGGCAGTTGCCATTCTCAGACTCGCGACCAAATCCGCCGGCGACCTCTTCCAGGGTCTCGTCCTGAATTTCCTTCTTCTCGTCTGCCATGATTATCTCCTTTGTTTGTGGGCGCCTTTGCACCCTTTGCCTTATGATACCCACTCTGGAAAAAATCGTCTCAGAATTGCTCAAAATTATGCCTCATGATTTTGTTTCCATTCGAATGCAATTGCATGGATACGGCGCCGTGCCATATTTGGCAAGGTAAAGTACCATGCTATAAGCAAAGATGGCATGTAGCCCGACACGCGAAAGGAGGCTCCTACATGAACAACTTGACCAACATGCAGGATGCTCTCCGACGCCAGGGCCGACGTACCATGCCGCGATGCGCTCGCGTGCTGCGCTAGCCTACTCAGGCGTTGTCCGCCCCAAAAGGACGAAGCAGCACCCGGCGGCGCCGGGCTTTTTTATGCGCGTCGCGGCCGATCCACCCACCCCGTCAAGCAAAGCGATATCAACGTCGCATGCATAGAAAGGAACCAACATGTCCGAAAGCACCAAGGAAAAAGTCGTACTTGCCTACTCTGGCGGCCTTGACACGTCCGTCATCGTCAAGTGGCTGCAGGTCGTCAAGAACATGGACGTCATCGCCATCTGCGGCAACGTTGGCCAGGACGAGAAGGACCTCTCTTGGATCAAGCAGAAGGCCCTCGACATGGGCGCCATTGCTTCCGAGGCCATCGACATGCGCGAGGAATACGCCGACACCATCCTTGCCAAGGCCATTTGGGCCAACGGCAAGTACGAGGGCGTCTACCCGCTGCTTTCGGCCCTTTCCCGCCCGCTGATCTCCAAGCACCTTGTGGACATCGCGCACAAGTATGGTGCCAAGTACATCGCGCACGGCTGCACCGGCAAGGGCAACGACCAGGTGCGCTTTGAGACCTCCATTCGCGCGCTCGACCCCGAGCTTGAGATCATCGCTCCCGTGCGCGAGTGGGACCTCAAGACCCGCGACGAGGAGATGGAGTGGGCCGAGGCCAACGGCGTGCCCGTGCCGACCACCAAGAAGAAGCCCTACTCCATCGACGACAACCTGTGGGGCCGCGCGATTGAGTGCGGCGTGCTGGAGGACACGTGGAACACACCTCCTTCGGACATCTGGACGATGACCAATAACCTCGAGGACTGCCCCAACGAGCCCGAGACTGTCATCATCGGCTTTGAGAAGGGCATCCCTACTTCGATCAACGGCGAGAAGATGTCGCTGCTGGACGTCGTCATCAAGGCAAACGAGATTGCCGGCCGCAACGGCTTTGGCCGCATCGACATGATTGAGGACCGCGTGGTGGGCATCAAGAGCCGCGAGTGCTACGAGTGCCCGGCCGCACTGCTGCTCATCCAGGCTCACCAGACGCTTGAGACGCTGTGCCTTGACGCCGAGACCCTGAAGCAGAAGGCCAAGCTGGACGTTGAGTGGGCCTCGCTGGTCTACCGCGGGCTGTGGTACAGCCAGAACCGTCTCGCCATCGATGCATACAACGCCTACACCCAGCAGTTCGTGAGTGGCGAGGTTCGCATCATCCTGTGCAAGAGCGGCCTGTTTGTTGACGGCGTGCGTTCCGGTCACGCGCTGTACGACTACAACCTTGCCACCTACGACGAGGGCGACACCTTCGACCACAGCGCTTCCGAGGGCTTCATCATCCTTCACGGCCTGCAGTCCACGACCTGGTCCAAGGTTCAGGGCCCTGGCGCTGGCTACTCGGTTGAGTAGGCGTCTCTGGGCAAACTC
>JAFUBJ010000181.1 GCA_017460265.1 Atopobiaceae bacterium
CCCGATGACCTCGCCCCTGCGCATGCCGGTGGCGAGCCCGATGCGCACGGCGATGATGTTGCTGACGCGGTGGATGCCGCGAAGGGCGTTGCGGTCGCGTGCGTACCCGCGCTCCTCGCGCTGCTCGCGGCGCACCTCCTTTTCACCCATGGATTCGTACTCCTCCATCTCGGTCTTGTCGATCTCCTCCAGAAGGCGGATGCCCTCCTCCTGGCTGAGCGAGCGGCGTTTGGGCTCTTCGCGCTTCGGCGCCGTGACGATGTGGCAGGGGTTCTTGGGGATGAGGTCGTAGTCCACGGCCTTCTGGAACACGTTCTTGAGTAGCGTGTGCAGGTGGTTCATGGTGGTGCCGGACAGGCCGTGCTTCTTGCGGATGGCGGCGTAGGTCTGCTCGACCATCTGCGCTGTGATGGAGCCGATGGGCTTGTCGCCCAGGTACGCTTCTATGCGCTCGAGCCGCTTGCGGTCCTCGCGGATGGTGCGCTCGGACGCCTTGCCGGCGGTCTTTCGCGCCGTGTTCCACGTCTCTATCATGTCGGTGAGGGTTGTGGCCTTGGGCTTTGCCGTCTCCGTCGCGGTGATGGCCTGCTGGAACTCATCGATCTCACGGCCCTGCTCGTCGTGCTCGGCCTTGATCTGCTCGAGCACCTCCTTGGCGTGGGTCTTGGTGCCGCGCACGGTCTTCTGGATGCGCTTGCGCTCCGTCGTGGTGGTGCCGTCCTCCTGGACGACCTCGACGGTGTAGGACACGCAGATCTGCCAACGCTTGGGGTTGTAGCTCTTGCCGTCCGGCCTGGTCTTCTCCCTGATGCTTCCTTCTCCGTAACTCATTTGGTTTCTACCTCCTCTCTGTTCTCCCGAGGCGTTTCCTGATGACTATCACTGCGCCCTATTGGGCGGAGTTAACGTAAATGCCGTTGCGCTCGAGGATGCGCGTTGCGGTTGCAGCTGCCATCCCCGATGCCTTGGCGGCGTCCTGCAGGTCCATGCCGTCGTCGTTGACAAGTGACGCGAACTTGAGGGCTCGCTTGTACTTGCGCTTGCAGGTGTCGTTACAGTAAAGACGCTTAGTCCCGCGCTCGCCCGACACGATGATGGGGAGCCCGCAGGTCTTGCACGCGGTTATGCGAGAGTCGCTGAAGCTCTCTGACAGGCGCACCCAGAGCGAGGTGAGGTTACTGTCGGCAGAAGGGCGCAGGACCCCGTTGAAGGTTCGCATGCGCACTCCCTGCAGGAAAATCCAAAAGATGGAGTCTATGAAGTACAAGGCACGGTTTTTCTTGGCGGAGAACTGCTCGCCGAGATGCCCCCCGAAGAAGTAATAGACGGGATATCGCCCATCCTGGGTGACCTCGCCAGCCCTTTCTTTCTGGCTATTGAGGTACGTCTCGTATTTCTGCACCATACGGCCAGACGCATACGAGCAGACGAACGGGTCAAAGAAGTGCCCGTCATCCTCCAGGTACCCCATTTCGTCGAGCTCTTCCTTGGTGATGCCCGCTTCTTGCATGCTCTGCACAAGCGCAAGCTCCGCCTTGTCGAAATCGCACTCGGCACGAACGATGTCCAGGAGTCGGTGCGACGAGCCCA
>JAFUBJ010000182.1 GCA_017460265.1 Atopobiaceae bacterium
GGCCGCCGAGGTCATCAACTACCCGATCTCCAACACCTCCTGGGCTGCCCCGCACGCCACCGACGACGGCTACAAGGTGGCCTTCTCCGTCGACGTCGACGGCAACGACATCTACACCTCTGACATGAGCGCCGACGACAGGTACGCCGCCGCCAAGCAGGCCGCGCTGGGCTTCCTCGAGGCTGCCGGCTACACCGTGGAGAACGGCAAGGCTACCGCGGCTCCCGAGGGCGCCAAGCTCGAGTACACGGCCATGATCCCCGCCGACGGCTCGGGCGATCACCCCTCGTTCATGATCCTCACCGAGGCAAAGAACGCCTTTGCCGAGATCGGCATCAACCTCATCGTGAACGACCTCTCCAACTCCTCCGACCTCTGGGATGCCCTCTCGGCTATCCAGGGCGAGATCTGGTGCGCCGCTTGGGGCGCTACCATCGACCCCGACATGACCCAGATCTACTACTCCGACGTCGAGAATTCCGAGAAGGCCTCCGGTCCTGGCGTGAACCCCAACGGTGGCGTCAACCAGGGCGGCTCCAACTACGACTACTGCATCGCCGACCCCGAGCTCGACAAGCTCATCCTCGAGGCTCGTGCGTCCACCGACCAGGAGTACCGCAAGCAGATCTACAAGGCCTGCCTCGACATCGTTATCGACTGGGCATGCGAGATCCCCGTCTACCAGCGCCAGAACGCCATCGTGTTCTCGACTGAGCGCGTCAACACCGAGACGGTCACGCCCGACATCACCACCTTCTATGGCTGGATGAGCGAGATCGAGAACATCCAGATGAACTAGCGCCAGTCGCGAGGCGCCTTTTGGGGCGCCTCGCGCACCGGATTGCTCGCGCGGTGGAACGCCCGTACCTGGGCGTCCCACCGCCGAACGTATTACTGCCGATGTGCAAGGCAAGGTAACCCTATGAAAAAGTACATTCTCAAGCGAGTGCTCATCTCGTGCGTGATCTTGGTCTTCGTGGCCTTCATCATCTACGTGCTCATGCGCTCGCTGCCGACGTCCTACCTCGAGCAGGTCGCCCGCGCCAAGGCGCAGCAGCCTGGCTCAAAGAGCTATGAGGAGTGGATGGCTCAGCTTTCGGCAACCTATGGCATGGACAAGGGCATCATTCCCGGCTTCATCTCTTGGTGTGGCCGCGCCATCCGTGGCGACTTTGGCGACTCTTGGCGCTGGACCGTGCCTGTGACCGAGAAGTTCAAGGACGCGGTCTGGATCTCGTTCATCATGGGCGCTATCGCCTTCTTCTTCGAGATCATCATCGCCCTTCCGCTCGGCATCTTCGCGGCCACCAAGCAGTACACCAAGACCGACTACATCATCACCCTCGTCGCCCTCGCGTGCTTCTCGCTCCCGACGTTCTTCTTTGCGTCGCTGCTCAAGCTCGTGTTCTGCGTGCATCTGGGATGGTTCGACCTGGGTGGACTCATCGGCCGCAACTACGAGTACCTCTCGCCGATGGGGCAGTTCTTTGACAAGGCGCATCACCTCGTGCTGCCCATCGTGACGTTGGTGGTCATCTCCATCGGTTCGCTCATGCGCTATACGCGCACCAACATGCTCGAGGTCTTGAACGCCGACTACATCCGCACGGCGCGCGCCAAGGGCCTGTCCGAGAACAAGGTCATCTACCACCATGCGTTCCGCAACACGCTGATCCCGCTCGTCACCATGCTGGGCGGGTCGCTGCCCGGCCTCTTTGCGGGCGCCCTCATCACCGAGACGCTCTACTCCATTCCGGGCATCGGCTATGTGAGCTACCAGTCCATGGTTGCGGGCGACATCCCGTTCTCCATGTTCTACCTGGTCTTCATGGCCATCCTGACCCTTCTGGGCAATCTCATATCCGACATCCTCTACGCGGTGGTCGACCCCCGCGTCAGAATCGCGTAAGGGAGGTCAGACATGGCAGATAGCAAAGAGACGCAGGACCTCATCTCACAGGAGATCAATGCCGAGGGCCAGAGCGCCGAGGAGTCCGAGTACTCCCTCAACGATGACCGCCGCGTGAGGACCCTTTCCCCGACCGCGCTGGTCATCAAGCGCTTCCTTCGCAACCGCGTGGCCGTGACCGGCCTGGTCATCCTGGCGTTCATGTTCGTGTTCTCGTTCATCGGCGGACTTATCAGCCCCTATCGCGAGGACCAGCTCTTCTACCGCAACGACGAGCAGAACAAGCAGTGGGCTGCCGTGACGGAGAACAAGGAGCTGCGCTACATCACGGGCGACCAGGAGTTCCCCTCGGTGGCGCGCGCCAAGCTCGTGCTCGCGCTCAAGGGCACCGAGCCGACCTTCGAGTCTGACGGCGTCACCTATCGCTATGAGAAGGTGAGTGACGAGCTCATCGAGGTCTTCGTCGACGGCGAGTCCGAGCCCATCGCGCTTGCCACCTACGACACCGTGAGCAACTCCACATCTAACGAAAAGCTTCCCTTCGGCCTGCAGCGCGCCATCCTCGAGGCGGTCGCGAAGGACCAGAAGAGCTTCTCCCACGAGGGCAAGAACTACACCGTCGACGAGGGCGGCACCGTGCTTGACGGTGACACCGAGGTCGCCTACGCAAGCCGCTATGTGGTGCAGGCCATCATGCCCGACGTCTTCCTTTCGCGCACCTTCAAGGAAGAGCTGGTCGAGGCCATCGAGGGCGGTTCCACGCAGTTCACCTTCACCGACGAAGACGGCACCACGGCAGACTACGCACTGTCCTACGATGCCTCGAAGAGCACCTGGTCGGTCCTGCAGTCGACCTCCACGCGCGTGTTCGACACCTACGCGGAGCCCTCGGCCGCTCACTGGCTGGGAACCGACCGCAACGGCATGGACATGCTCACGCGCCTCATGTACGGTGGCCGCGTGTCGCTCTACATCGGCTTCATCGTCGTGTTCATCGAGACGGCCATCGGCGTCATCATGGGCGGCATCTCGGGCTACTGCGGTGGATGGGTCGACAACCTCATCATGCGCCTCGTCGACGTCTTCTACTGCATCCCCTCGATGCCGATCATCATCATCCTGGGCGCCACCATGGACGCCATGCGCGTCGACCCGCAGATTCGCATGCTTTACCTTATGCTGCTCCTAGGCTTCCTGGGCTGGGCGGGCATCGCGCGCCTCGTGCGTGGCCAGATCCTGTCGCTGCGCGAGCAGGAGTTCATGACGGCGGCCGAGGCCACGGGCATCCGCGCCTCGCGTCGCATCTTCCGCCACCTCATCCCCAACGTGATCCCGCAGCTCATCGTCACCATGACCATGAGCCTCGGCTCCACGATCATCACCGAGGCCACGCTCTCGTTCCTGGGCCTGGGCGTCAAGTTCCCGTTTGCCTCGTGGGGCAACATCATCAACGACGTCAACGACACCTACGTCCTCACCAACTACTGGTTCATCTGGATTCCCGCAGGCGTGTGCCTGTTGGCCACGGTGCTGGCGTTCAACCTGGTGGGCGACGGCCTGCGCGACGCCTTTGACCCCAAGATGAAGCGGTAAGGAGGCGACGATGGCATTTTTCAATAAGGACAAGAAGGACGGCGGCGACGGCTACCTGAGCGCACGCGAGTCGCGCGCCATCAGCAAGGCCAACCGCAAGATTACCGGTGAGCTCGAGAAGAAGTGGAAGCGCAAGGGCGTTCCCGAGTCCGAGTTCCTCACCACCATGCACGACCCCGCCAACGCGGTGGAGTTTGACGACCTGCACACCTTCTTCTTCACGGATTCCGGCACGGTG
This sequence comes from Atopobiaceae bacterium, assembly GCA_017460265.1. Taxonomy (GTDB): domain Bacteria; phylum Actinomycetota; class Coriobacteriia; order Coriobacteriales; family Atopobiaceae; genus UBA1367. The sequence goes on from JAFUBJ010000182.1 coordinate 3,741, forward strand.
CACTCCGCTGACGGCGTGAGCTTTGAAGGGCCCCTGGGCAAGACCGTGGGCGTCGTGGGCGAGTCCGGCTGCGGCAAGTCCGTCACGTCGCTTTCGCTCATGCAGCTGCTGCAGCGGCCGCAGGGACAGATCGTCTCTGGCGAGATCCGCCTCAACCTGGGTGACAAGGCCTATGACATCGCCAAGATCACACAGGAGCACATGCAGCATCTGCGCGGCAACTACGTGTCGATGATCTTCCAGGAGCCCATGACGTCGCTCAACCCGGTCTTCCGCATCGGCGATCAGGTGGACGAGGTCATCGCCCTGCATGACGGCGAGGGCAAGAGCAAGGAGGAGATCCGCGAGCGCACGATAGAGGCCATCAAGATGGTGGGCATCGCCAACGCGGAGGGCGTCTGCGAGATGTTCCCGCACGAGCTCTCGGGCGGCATGCGCCAGCGCATCATGATCGCCATGGCGCTTGCCTGCAACCCCAAGGTCATCATCGCCGACGAGCCCACGACGGCCCTCGACGTGACCATTCAGGCCCAGATACTGGACCTGCTGCGCAACCTGAAGGACAAGATCAACTCCTCTATCATGCTCATCACGCATGACCTGGGCGTCATTGCCGAGATGGCCGACTACGTGGTGGTCATGTATGCGGGGCGCATCGTCGAGAAGGGAACGGCGGAGGACATCTTCCACCATCCGGCCCATCCCTACACCATCGGCCTCATGGCCTCCAAGCCCGTTGTGGGGCGCGAGGTGGAGAAGCTCTTCTCCATTCCGGGCAAGGTGCCCAACCCCATCAACATGCCCAACTACTGCTACTTCCGTGACCGCTGTGACCGCTGCCTGGCGTGCTGCGACGGGGCCTATCCCGTAGAGATCAGCCTGTCCGACACACACAAGGTGAGCTGCTACCGCTACTACGACGAGCACCGTGCCGAGGCCGCCGCTGACGGCAAGGACGACATGAGTGCGTTTGGTATGGGAGGTGCCGCGGAGTGAGCACTGACGTGAAGACCGCGGGGACCACGGCTACCGAGCCGCTGGTGTACGACCCGCAATACATCCTCATGGTGAGGGACCTCAAGAAGTACTTCCCCATCAAGGGCGGCTTCATGAACCGCGTGGTGGGCAACGTCAAGGCCGTCGACGGCGTGACCTTCAACCTCAAGCGCGGCACCACCATGGGCCTGGTGGGGGAGTCCGGCTGCGGAAAGACCACCACGGGCCGCACCATCCTGCGCCTCAACGGTGACAAGACGGCCGGCGACGTGCTCTTCAACGGGCAGGAGGTCTACGACCTCTCCCACGAGGAGCTGCGCCACCTGCGTACCAAGATGCAGATCATCTTCCAGGACCCGTTCAGCAGCCTGAGCCCGCGCCTGCCCATCGGTGAGATCATCGGCGAGGCGGTGCGCGAGCATGGGCTGGTCCCCAAGGGCGAGCTTGACGCCTACGTGGACGAGGTCATGGACCAGTGCGGCCTGCAGCCGTTCCAGAAGGAGCGCTATCCGCACGAGTTCTCCGGCGGACAGCGCCAGCGCATCTGCATCGCCCGCGCGCTCGCCCTGAACCCCGAGTTCGTGGTCTGCGACGAGCCCGTGTCCGCACTGGACGTGTCCATCCAGGCGCAGATCATCAACCTGCTGCGCGACCTGCAGGAGCAGCGCAACCTCACCTACCTCTTCATCAGCCACGACCTCTCCGTCGTGGAGCACATCTCCGACACGGTGGGCGTCATGTACCTGGGCAACCTGGTGGAGGATGGCGAGAAGAAGGACATCTTCCGCAACCCGCTGCACCCCTACACGCAGGCGCTCTTCTCGGCTATCCCCATTCCGGACCCCGATGCCAAGATGAACCGCATCGTGCTCGAGGGATCCATCCCTTCGCCGGCTGACCCGCCCGAGGGCTGCAAGTTCCACACGCGCTGCAGCCGCTGCATGGAGTGCTGCAAGCACGTCGCACCCCAGCAGAAGGAGATCGAGCCGGGACACTTCGTGGTCTGCCACCTGTACGACGACGAGCCGGAGGTGAGTGGTGGTGAGGCGCAAGCCTGACGATGACGACGGCTTCGTCGTCGCAGACATGAGCGCGCTGCGCGGTGAGGTCGATGACCTGCCGCGGAGTGCCCGCGACGTCTCTGACGAGCTGCAGGACTCGCAAGAGCGCCTCATGGTCGTCCTGGGTACGCTGCGTGCGGCGCTCTCCCTGTGGATGGTGTTCGTCGTCGTGATCGGCCTCGTGATCGCATTGATGGTGATGGCCTGGACCTAGGTTGTCGCCAAGACTGCTTTGCTGCTGGCCCCGGGGGTCTTTCCCCCGGGGTCAGCTATCATGAAGGGCGAGAAGAACTACGGTGAGGAGCGTCCCATGTATTGCCTGCAGACCGAGGCCGCCTTCGACGGCGCCCATTTCTTGACCGACTACTACGGCAAGTGCGAGAACCTCCACGGGCACCGGTGGCGCGTGGTCGTGACCATCGGCCAGGAGGACCTGCAGACGGAGGGCACCATGAAGGACATGGTGCTCGACTTTGGGGTGTTCAAGAAGGCCGTGCGGGCCCTTGCGGACAGCCTGGACCACACGTTTCTGGTCGAGGAGGGCTCTCTCAAGCCCGCGACCATCGCCGCGCTGGAAGGGGAGGGCTTCTCGCTGACCATCCTGCCCTTCAGGACGACCGCCGAGAACCTTGCCCGGTGGTTCTTCGACCAGCTCGTGGCACAGGGCCTTCCCGTCATCGAGGTCGAGTGCGACGAGACCCCCAACAACCGGGCCTTCTATCGCAGGTGATGATGCACCGGCTTATACGTTTTGCACCATTTTGGCTCTCGGTTTTACTACAAACGTGGCGTAGCATATGTGCTGACTATGGAATAGCTTTTATTCTCAGTGGAAGCTGCCACATACGGTGACAGCCCATCGTTAGAGGAGGGTTCCATGAACCGCAACTACTTCGATCTCAAGGGGCAGGTCGCCATCGTCACCGGCGCCTCGGGTGGCCTGGGTGTGCAGATGGCCAAGGCGCTTGCCAGCCAGGGCGCCAACATCGTCGTGATGGCACGTCGCCAGCAGCAGATCGACGAGGTCGCCGCCGAGATCGCCGAGGAGTTTGGCGTCGAGACGCTGGCCATCCGCTGCGACATCACCGACACCGAAAACGTCAATGCCGCCGTGGCGCAGGTCATCGAGCACTTCGGCCGCATCGACGTCCTCATCAACAACGCGGGCACCGGCGCCGTGGCCCCCGCCGAGGACATCACCGACGCCCAGTTCAACGGCGAGATGCAGATCGACCTCTTCGGCACCTTCAAGGTCGCCCGCGCCTGCGCCAAGCAGGCCATGATCCCCGCCAAGTACGGCCGCATCATCAACATCGCCTCCATGTACGGCCTCGTGGGCAACAAGGTCGCCGGCTCGGCGCCCTACCATGCGGCCAAGGGCGGCGTCGTCAACCTCACCCGCGCGCTTGCCGCCGAGTGGGGCAAGTACGGCATCACCGTCAACTCCATCTGCCCGGGCTACTTCTACACGCCGCTCACCCGCGAGACGCTGGATTCCGACTTCTTCCAGGCCAACGCCCGCACGATGATCCCCGAGGAGCGCTACGGCGAGGAGGGCGAGCTCGACACCGCCGCCATCTTCCTGGCCTCCCCGGCGAGCTCCTACGTCACCGGCGTGCAGCTGCCTGTCGACGGTGGCTACACCTGCATGTAGGACGTCGCAGGTTCGGACGTGAGGGCTCGGCCCCCGTTCCCTTTCGGCTCCGCGCTTCGCGAGGTCGCCTACAGGGAACCGGGGCCGAGCACGTCGTCTCCTGCGGACGTCTCCGTCCGAGATGACTCACCTGCGGGGGAGCTCTCGTAATACTGGCGTGTTACGAGAGCTCCTTGTTTGTGCCTCGCTCTGATTCGTTGGCCATACTAAAGGTGTATACTGTATACAGATTGGAGGAGCATATGCCAACAGTTGTCGTATCGGGGCGCGTGGACGAGGACGTCAAGGTTCGCGCAGATGCGGTCATACGCGCCGCCGGATCATCGGTTGCCCGTGTCATCAACGACGTGTGGCGTTCCATCGCCGATTCGGGCGAGCTGCCCTCCGCGCCCGAGCTCTCAAGCAAACAGTCAAAGAAACGCGCCGCCTTCGAGTCGTTCATGGAGTGGTTCGACGGTCTGCCTCCCCAGAATGAGACGGTTGCTCGCATGACCGACGACGAGATCCTTGCGGGTAGGCTGGATGACTACGCATAGGATTCTCCTCGACACCAACGTCCTGCTTGATGCCGTTACTCCAGGTAGGCCGGAGCAGCGCGAGATTCATAGGCTGCTTGCTCGTTGCAACGGCGAGGGCGACAGGGGCATCGCATGCGGGCTCTCGTTCAAGGACGTCTACTACGTCACGCGCAAGCGTTTTGACGAGCCCACAGCGCGCCAGGCCGTCGAGTGGCTCACCAAGCTGCTCGTCATCGGTCCCATCAGCGCAGAGGAATGCCTTGATGCGCTCGGTTCGAACGAACCTGACTTTGAGGATGGCCTCATCAGGTCATGCGCCGAGCTCAACGATTGTGACTTCATCATCTCGCGCGATAAGGACGCGTTTGCCGGATCGACCGTGCGCTGCGTCACCGCAAGGGAGTATCTCACGCAGGTAGTGCAGAAGGACGAGAGGCGCATGGGATTTGAGTGGTGAGCACGCTCAGCGAGCAGCTCATGGGTAAGGAATTCCCTACGGAGATGGAGCTCGAGGACCTGTCCATTTGTCACGGCGACAAAGCGTCAGAACTGTCGGGTCCGTGTTTTGCGGGCCCGACATTTCGCTGTAGCGATGCGGCCTCCCCAAACTGCATGATTGCCCCAGGTACGTAGAACGGCAATCTACCAGTGAGGAGAGGGACATGGCATTTCCAACCAGCGAGATTCCGCGCATGACGCCCAACAACATTTCTGACTTGGGCCTGCGCGACGAGGACTCGGGGCTCCGTGTGTTCCGTGGCATCTGCAGCCCGTGGGACAAGATCAAGAGCTTCCGCGAGGCATACAAGTTTGCCATCCGTCACGCGGCCGAGATCGCAGTGGGCTACAGCCACGCCCTGCGCATCGTCGAGCCCGATTACGAGAAGGCTCAGACGCTCATCTCCGACAGCTGGGCTGAGGGCATGGACTACACCTGGCTGCCCGGCTCCGACACCCTTGCCGACTACGAGGACCGCTTTGACGTGCCGCCGTTCTGGAAGCAGGGCGTGGTACGCGCGGCGCTCTACGCCGACAAGGGCGACCAGATGACCCTCATCCCCGGTCATATCTGGTACACCGACAATGACCGCTTCGAGAAGGAGATCCATCGCTGTGCCTTCGATATCGCCGGTCCCGAGACCTGCGACCTCTCACTCGGTGGGGGCAGCCACTTCTGCTATGGCCTCGCGGGCAAGCGCCTCAACGGCTACGACCCCGAGCGACTGGGCTGCGGCGATGACTACTGCTTGGCCGTTCAGGAGAGCCGCGAGCGCTACGGCAAGCATTCCAACTCCAACGAGAACGACGAGTGGGACGAGAACGGTCGCGAGTGGGAAGGCTGGGGTCCCACCGGCGGTGGCGAGCGTCCCAAGGGCATGCCGCACAAGAAGGAGGTCGAGTTCCTGACCACCGGTTGGTTTGAGAGCCCCACGGGTGCCAAGTGGACCGCCGGCGAGATGTACCAGGACTTCGCCAGCTGGGGCCTTGCCTACACCCCCAACATCATCGACGTGTTCCGTGCGCTCGACGATGGTAAGGACGAGATTGCCTTCCATGCCGCAGACGTCATCCTCGAGGCCATGGGCAAGGCGCAGTTCGTGGACTACGAGGCCCACGATGCCGCGCGTGAGTGGATGGGTGTGCCCGCCGACGTGGACGACGGTCGCGTGATGGCTGGCTGGATCTCCATGGTCATGCAGGCCCGCGGCGTGCCCGTGTGGTTTGCCGAGTTCACCCCCGAAAAGTGCGTGGTAGAGCTTGAGTACTTCCGCTTCGGCCTCATGAGCATGTATCCCGAGCTCGTCCAGGGCTACGAGGCGCTCTTCAACGGTAACGTCAAGACGCTCGTGGGCGCCAACTGGGCGGTCGACGCCGAGGAGTTCGAGATGGACGACGAGGACGAGACCCCGTGCGTGCGCTTCACCATCCAGAAGCGCCCGATTGGCTTCCGTCGCAAGAAGCCGCACCTGCACGACTATGACCTCGACTAACTCGCGCTTCCGCTAAACACTTCTGCCTTTGAGGAGGCCTCCATGAACAACCTGCTTTGGAACAACAAGATTGCGGCGAAGGAGCACGCTGCCGTGCGCACCACCGCTGGCTGGTACTATTTCACGCACCACATCATCGAGGTCGAGGGCCCGGATGCCGCAACGCTTCTCGACTACGTCTACACCAACGACATCGCCGGCCTGGCCGTGGGTCGTGCCCGCTACACCCTGCTTCTCGGCCTCGACGGCGGTGCCCAGGACGACTGCATCATCTTCCGCATCGAGGACCAGAAGTACTGGATCTCCACGCTCCACCGTCCGCGCACCCTCGTGGCGCTCACTGCCAATAAGGGTGACAAGGACGTCGACTTCCGCTCCCGCACCGAGGAGCTGGACATGTACGCCGTGCAGGGCCCGCGTGCCAAGGAGCTCGTGAACGCTGTAGTCGCCAATCCCGTGGATGACTACAAGTTCTTCTCGATTCATGACAACAAGCTGGGCGACATCGACATCAAGGTCGCTCGTGCGGGCTACACGGGCGAGAAATGGGGCTACGAGATTTACTCCGCCGCCGAGAATCACGAGGCCGTCGAGGAGGCTCTCCGTGCCGCGTCGCCCGAGTTCGACGCCCTCCAGGTGACCACGCTCGACGTCATGGCCTACACGTTGGCTACCGAGGCCGGCCTCGTGCTGGTGCCTGACATCGACCGCTCCACCCCCTTTGAGTGCGGCATGGAGCGCTACATCAAGTGGGACAAGGAGTTTGTGGGCAAGGAGCAGGCGCTTGCCGCCAAGGACGCGCCCAAGAAGCTGCACATGTGGGGCATTACCGTTGACCAGAAGGACGCGCGCCTGCATGGCGGCCCTTACGGCGCTCCGGTGAAGAAGGACGGCAAGGAGATCGGCCGCGTCTCCAAGTACACCTTCGGCTTTACCGTGGACAAGGGCGTGGGCTTCATCCTGGTGGACGAGGGCTCGATACAGCCCGGTGACGAGGTCATCCTCAACTGGGACACCGTGGCCAAGGTCTGCGAGCTGCCCATCCTCAAACGCTAAGGTCAATCGACCAGTTCCATCGCGCCCCCCGGCGCCCGGACAACCAGCCTGGTTGCCCGGGCGCCGGGGGGGCGCCATTTCCTCATGCGTGTCGTGCCTGCCTATGCAAACTCGTCGATGTCCGCTTCGGCAAGGGCGCGCTCGATGTCGGGTAGATGTAGGCACATGCGCAGGTACAAGCGCCGGTCAGGGTCATCAAGGTCCACGTACTCGCGAATCTTCTCAAGGCGCTGCACGAGCGTAGAGCGATGCAGAAACATTGCTTTGGCGGTTCGCGAGGCATTGCAGTCGTGGTCAAGGAAGGAGCGCAGCGTCTCGATGTGGTCGGCGCCACCCGCTCGAGACGCGCGTGCTAGGTGCACCAGCTCCGGCGCGATGACCATCTGGGAGGGAAACTCGCCGCAGCAGTTTGCGAGCATGTAGTCGAGCGCGTAGTCGCCAAAGAGGTACCAGCTTCGGGTGGGATCGGCCTCAAACCCAGCGTCCAAGGCGCAGATGGCCTGCAGGTAAAAGTCACGTGCGTGGAACACGTCCGCAAAGGTTCGGCTGATGCCAGCCTTGAAGTTCATGTCTTTAAGATAGGCGTCCAAGGGGTCGCAAATCTCATCGATGCGATGCTTGCCCGGGCCCAACAGGCAGAAGGCAACGATGGCGTCATCAAAGACGATGACGTATGAATCCGAGAGCACGTTTTCCACGGTCTCGCACAGGTACCCCTCGGGCAGGTTCTTGCCATGGTTGGCGCTTTGGATAACCACGCAGCACCAGTGATGCCGATCGAGGCTCTCTACCCCAAGGTTGAACCGTGCGATGTCAAGTGCATGGCTCATGTCTGACTGGCTTACGGGAAGGCACGTAAGAAGCTGCTCAAACACCACCTTCAGGGTCATGAACTGCCCATGCGACGTGCGCGAGCGTACGGTGAGCGCTTGGCGAATGAATCCGGCAAAGGTTTGGAAGAGCTCGAGGTCGCTCGTGCGCAGCGGCCGAAGGTCTTCCTGCAGGGAGCAGGTGCCGATGTATGAGTCACCCAGAAAGAGGTTGATGCAATAGTTGTCGCCGCGCCCCGGTTCCTCGGTGAAGTAGGGTTCGCGGTTTCTTATAGACCGTGAGCCAAACTTGTTGATGATGGGTGTCTTTTCCGCAGGTACGCGTGCGTAACGTTCGCTCATTTCCATGTGACGGGCAGCGCCCTCGCCAGTGACTTCGCAGTAGGCAAGGACACGCAACTCGTAGTCGGTGACAGTTATGCGGTTCTCAAAGATGGGGATGGACGCCTCCACCATGTCGGGGAGCGCGCCTCCAGTCGTGGCTAAGGACTGCAAGCGTTGTCCCCAGTCAAGAAGCCTGCGCAGTATGCGCTGCACCGCGTTGAAGACGCCCATGAGGTCGTCGTGGGCATTGGCCACATAGATGACCTCGCCAGGCCACATGTTCCAGACCTTGGGCGGCTTCGTGCCGACACAGATGATGAGGCAGCCGTCAAGGGGCTTGTTGGGGAGGTCGGAGGTGTGGGCGATGTAGGTCTGACCACGTTCCACGGACATTCCGCGTTCGTAGAAGATGGGCAACGTAACGGGCTTGTCGCCAATGCCGCGGCCAACGCGGTCGAGGACATAGCGCTGCGAAAGCAGGTCGTAAAGCACGTCTGTAGAGATGTCCACGGTGTCTCCGGTCTCCTGATACACATCTTTTCAGGAAACAGTATGTTGCGCACTGGCCTGTTGGCGCGCGACGGGTCGGCACGCGGTTTCCTCGCTGTCATTTTGTCGATATGACGTGGCCTTAAACCAACATCTTTGCTGTATCGAGCTTGGGCCCGCGCACGGTAGCGTACAGGCATCGAGATAGTCGTCATCACATCCGAGGAGGACAACATGGGACTGTTTGACGGACGCGTCGCCATCATCACGGGCTCGGGCCAGGGCATCGGCTTCGAGCTCGCAAAGTGGATGGCAAACGAGGGCTGCAAGATCGTCACCAACAACCGCAAGCCGGGCTCGAGCCTGCAGGCGCATGACGGCAAGGTCGTCAAGCTCCTCCCCGAGGACGAGGAACGCATCCGCGCCATCATCGGCGATGCCGAGACCGCGGCCAAGGCGATCAATGACGCTGGCGGCGAGGCTATTCCCGTCTACGCCAGCGTGAACACCCCAGAGGGCTGCAAGAAGCTCGTCGACGCCGCCATCGAGAAGTGGGGCCGCATCGACATCCTCATCAATAACGCAGCATCCACCTGGACGGGCAACATCAAGGACATGACGCCCGAGCAGTGGGACGTCTGCATTGATTCCAAGCTCAACGGTACGTTCTACCTCATGCACTACGCGCTTCCGTACATGATTGAGCAGAAGTACGGCCGCATTGTCAACGTCTCCTCCCAAGGATTCTACGGCCTCGAGGGCATGGCAGCCTACTCCGCGGCGTGCTGCGGCATCTGGGCCTTCACCAAGGCGGCCGCCCAGGACCTTATCGACTACAACATCACCGTCAACGCTTACACGCCGCTTGCGGCTACGCGCAGCTGGTTCAACATGCTGGCAGAGTATCGCGAGGAGGGCATCGACCCGGAGGACATCGAGGAGGGTAGCCCCGACGGCATGAAAACCCCTCCTGACTGGATGGTTCCCGCCATCGCCTACCTGGCCAGCGAGGAGTTCACCACCACGGGCATCATGTGCAAGATCGAGGCTAACGGCGACCTCGCCATGTACACCGACCCGGAGGAATACAACAACGTGGGCCTCGACCTCGTTGAGCGCAAGAGCGCCTACACCTTTGACGAGCTGCGCGTGCTCTTTGACAAGGAGCACCTGCTCAAGGACGTGTGGACGCGTCAGACTACCCTCGCCGTCACCAAGAGCACCTACGACGAATAACGACAACTAGGCACGACCGCCCGAAGGGGCGTAAATTCGAGCAGGCCATCAAACAAAGGAGAAGATAATGGCCATTACCGTCAAGAGCAAGGTCAAGGACATCATCAACAACCCGCAGGCCCTCGCTATCGTCAAGGAGCTCAAGCCCGACTTTGACGAGACCAACCCTGGCATGAAGGCCGCCTACGGCATGACCCTCAAGGCACTCCTCGCCTTCCCGCAGACCAAGTGCCCCAAGGACGTCCAGAAGGCCATCGCCGAGGCCCTCGAGGCTGCGAACATCGAGTAGCGCATCTCCGCTGCACCGATAGCTAACGGCTTGGGCCTCCCGTCGAGCAGGGCGGGAGGCCCCTCGCGTAAGGAGTGAGCATGGCAAGCTTTCTCATGCAGACCATCCGCGAGTACACGCGCGAGATGACCAACAACGGCCTGCCTTCGTTTGGGGCGGAGATCGATCCCGTGCAGCTTCGCGACCAGATCGAGGTTGCTCAGGCCACGATGCCCCTGCAGCCAGGCGTGACCTACGAGTCCTGCGAGCTCACCGGCATCGAGGCGGAGCTCTCCATACCGAGCTTTGCTCGCGAGGACGCCATCATCATGTACATGCACGGCGGCGGCCTGGTGTGCGGAAACGCCCGCACCTCGCGGGGCTATGCGGGTATGGTGGCAGGGGAGAGCCGCATTCCAGTGTATTCGTTCTCGTATCGCTTGGCGCCAGAGAACCCGTACCCCGCGTGTAAGGACGACTGCTTCGCGGCGTACCAGGCCGTTCTCAAGAAGCATCCTGATATCCCGGTGTGTCTTATCGGCGAGAGTGGCGGCGCGTACCTCTGCATCACCACGACGCTCATGGCGCGCGATGCGGGCATCCAGATGCCGGCGGCCGTCGTGCTCTCTTCGCCCATCATCGACTTTGATACGGGTGCCGTTGACCACACGGGCTACGGCTATGACGAGATCACCGTGACCGTTGATGGCATCCGAGCCATCTCAAACTGCTACGTGCCCGATACCACGCGCAGGACCGAGCCGCTCTGCTCGCCCATCTATGCCGACTACACGGGCTTCTGTCCCACGTACGTGGCCTGGGACAAGGGCGAGACGCTCGCGGCGGATGCCGAGGCGCTGGTGGGTAAGCTCCTCGCAGCGCGCGTTCCCGTGAAGTACAAGCGCTTCGAGGGCTGCTTCCACGCGTTCGCGCCGGTTGGCCGCAACACGCCTGAGAGCTCCGAGCTGCTGGACGACTCGATCGCGTTCATGCTCGAGCACCTGCACGACCAGAGCTTCGAGGACGAGGAGGACTAGCCATGGCGGACAAGATTGTTCGTACCGTGTTGGGCGACATCGACCCCGATGACCTCGGGCTTACTACGGCGCACGAGCATACCATCTCCGACATGACCGATCTCGTGGCCGCCGTCGCGCAGTACAAGGAGATGATTCCCGCCGAGATGCTGGAGGTCCGCCCCGAGAACATGGCGTTCCTCCGCTCGGGTACGGCGCTCTTCTCCGAGGGCTGCAGTCCCTACAACGACGTGGACTGGCTCATCGGAGAGCTCGGATTCTTCCGCGACAAGGTGGGCGGGGGATGCGTGGTGGATGCAAGCCCCATCGGTATGCGCGGCGACGTTTCGCTCATGCGCCGAGCGAGCGAGGAGACCGGCGTGCATCTGGTGGTGTGTACGGGCCTCTACTACGAGACCGGTCGTGCCGAGAAGTACCGCAGCTACACGCCTGATCAGGTCTACGAGCTCTGCATGCGCGAGGTGCGCGAGGGCATCGAGGGCTCGGAGGACGAGAACGGCGCCCGTGTGTATCCCGGCTTCGTGAAGTGCGGGATGAGCTCTGCGGATGGCGTGACCTGCCCGCAGTGCGAGTGGGATACCCTTGAGGCGTTGGCGCGCATCGCAGGCGAGGCGGGCCTCTCGCTTCATGTTCACTCCGCCAAGCCCATGGGCGAGGAGCTCGTCTATTCCGTGGCTCGCTTCGCGCTCGACCACGGCTGTCCGGCGGAGCGTCTGGACATGATGCACCTCGACCAGTACGTGCGCTACCCGTGGGACATCGACGAGTACCTGCGCGGCTACGACGTGGCGCGCACGGTGAACGTGGACCTGCAGCAGCGCATCCTCGAGCTGGGGTGCTACATCGGCTTTGACGGCTACAGCAACAACGCTATCGTGTGCCCCGATAACTTCGACCGCATCAAGGCGCTGATTGAGCTTCTCAGCCGCGGTTGGGGAGAGCGCATCGTGCTGGGTCACGACATCTCAGACAAGAGCCGCAGCTGCGCCATGGGCGGCGCGGGTTGGGCGGACTTCGCGCTCAACCTCATCCCCAAGATCTACGAGTTCCCCGACCGCGTGGATGCGGACGACATCGACAAGCTCATCTACGACAACCCGGCAAGGCTGCTCGCCTTCGACCCGACTGGAGTGTAGGCATATGGCAGACAAGATCGTTCGCACGGTGCTCGGCGACATCGTGCCTGAGCAGCTGGGCTATACCAGCATGCATGACCATACGGTGGCCGACATGAGCCAGTCCGGCGAGTACATGCAGATGATGTTTTCCGATCGCGATCCGGAGACGCTCGCCTTCGTGCCCGAGAACTACGTGGGCATCAAAGACGGCAGCTACCTCGCCAACCCTGAGCTGTGGGTGACGGGCACCGTCGACGACATGGTGCGTGAGTTCGGGTTCTTCAAGGCCTTGGGCGGGCAGTCGGTGTTCGACCCGTCGCCCGTGGGCATCCGTGGCCCCATCCGCGACATCCAAGAGCTCTCTCGCAAGACCGGGCTCAACATCGTGGTCGCCACGGGCTTCTACCACGAGACCACCATTCCGCCCGAGCACATGGACCAGGGCGAGGACCACTTCTACGCAGTCATGAAAGACGAGATCGAGAACGGCATCGAGAGCACCGAGGTGAAGCCCGGAGCCATCAAGTGCGCGTTCAGCTACCTCGAGGACAATGAGCTCGACGCCGTGCACGCGGGCATGCGCCTTGCCGCCGAGACGGGCATGTGCATCCATTTCCACACCGAGCCCACCACGCCCGCTGACGACCTGCTTGACGAGCTTGAGGCTAGTGTGGAGAAGTACGGCGTAAACCGCGAGCGAGTTGTGGTGTGCCACATGGACAACCGCATCTGCGCTGGCGTGGTGCCGAGCGACTACTTCGAAGACGAGAGCGTGGACCGCACGCTTGACCTCGAGCTTCAGCGCGAGCTGCTGGGCCGCGGCTACAACATCGGCCTCGACACCTGGGGGCTGCCGCTCTTGAACCCAAGCTTCTTCATGCCCGACCTCTTCGAGCGCACCAAGGCGCTCTGCCTGCTCTGCGCCGACGGCTATGCAAGCCAGATCACGCTGGGCAACGACTTCTCGGGCAAGATCTGCATGCGTGCCCATGGCGAGTGGGGTCCCACGGCGGCCTTTGCCTTCGGGTGCCAGCGGCTTCTGGAGTTGGGCCACGACGACTGGGTGCACACGCTCACGGTGGAGACGCCCGCGCGCCTGCTCGCATTTTAGCTGCTGGTAAGGTGCATGCGCCGAAGGGGCTACCCCCAAACCGCACGGTGCGGTTTGGGGGTAGCCCCTTCGGCGCAAACAAACAAGTACGCGCTGGTATGATGGCACGCATACCGCAATGTGCCATCTTGAAGGAGTACGTGCCATGGAAGTCCGCAAGCTGACTGATTCACAAGACTGGCTGGAGAGCGAGCGCGTGATCGCTACCGCCTTTTTGCATCCGTGGGACGAGGCGGAGGAAGCGGCAAGGGTTCAGGCGCAGGCGGCGGGCGAAGTGCCCCGTCCTGAGGAGTCGTGGGGGCTCTTTGACGACGGTATCATGCTGACGAGTATCTCCACGCTGCGGCACCAGCTCTCGTTTGGCGGTGAGGCCATTAGTGTCGGTGAGGTCCACATGGTGGGCTCGCTTCCCGAGCGACGCGGCGGCGCCGACGTGCTCGCCCGCGCTTTTGTGCGCCGTCCGGTTTATCTGACGCTCGGTTCGCGGTGTGTGTTGCCGGCACCAGTGCTCTTGAACGACGAAGAGGCATCGAGGCTGCCAAAGCACGGCCTCGTGCCTAGATAGGAAAGCAAATAGTTGCCACTCAATTTGGTACTGCAAGACGCCAACTGGCATATTTTCAAAATTGATGAATCCAATGGCAACTAGCTAAATTACACAGTTGCCATTGGATTCATCAAAAGTGAACGTATCGCAGGATTGTGTTGTCAATCGACGATTCAGTGGCAACTAATGCTGCGGGAGAGCGTCTGATTGGTGTCGAGAAGAGCGAGTGGCGAGAAGGGACCTGGTCCATTCTTGCAAACAGGGTGTACGTACTGCCAATGACAGGCCCTGCGGCTATGCGGCTCATAAATGGGCATGTGATACCATCACTTCATCAGCGTGAAGGCAAGCGAGAGGAGCCCCTTATGTCGGAGCAGTGGTGGCAGCGTGCGGTTGTGTATCAGGTCTATCCCAAGAGCTTCCAAGACAGCAACGGTGACGGCGTAGGCGACATCCCAGGCATCACGAGCCGCCTGCCGTACCTCGCAAAGCTTGGCGTGGACGTCATCTGGCTGAGCCCGGTCTACGAGAGCCCCATGGACGACAACGGCTACGACATCAGCGACTACCGGGCTAGCTGGCCCGGCTTTGGCACGATGGACGACTTTGACGAGATGCTCGCCACC
>JAFUBJ010000183.1 GCA_017460265.1 Atopobiaceae bacterium
ACAGCTTCAAGCGCGAGGTGTCCGAACTCAACGACTGGTACCAGCGCGAGCTGCGCGAGGCGGGTGTCGACGTGCGCATGGGCGAGGAGGCCACTCCGCAGAAGGTGGCGGAGCTTGGCGCAACGGCCGTCGTGGTCGCTGCAGGCTCTGTGCCGGTGATGCCGCGCTCCATTCCCGGCATTGATGCGCCCAAGGCCATGAGCTGCAATGAGGCGCTCACCGAGGCGGGCCATGCCAAGGTGGGTCAGCGCGTGGTCGTGGGTGGCGGTCTCGTGGGCTGCGAGATGGCGCTGGACTACTGCCGCGACGGCCGTGAGGTCACCATCGTGGAGGCGCTGCCCGACATCCTCTCGGCCGGCCCCAGCGTGCCTTCCATGAACTCGAACTACCTGCGCGACGGCTTTGCGTATCACGGAGCGACCATCCTCACCGGCACGCGTCTTTCTGCCATTACCGATGAGGGTGCCGTGGTGGAGGATGCCGAGACGGGCGAGAAGCGCACGCTCGAGGCCGACAACGTGGTGCTCGCGCTGGGCTTCCGTCCCGCCCCGCTCGACGCGAGCGGTTACCAGGCGCCTGGTGTTGACGTCTATCAGATTGGCGACGGGCGCCAGGTTGGCAACATCATGACCGCCATCTGGGAGGCCTACGAGGTTGCGCGCGGGCTGTAGCGTGAGAGACGAACTCTGAGGAATGGCATATGAAGACACGTAAGCTACGCGATATCGAGGTCTCCGAAGTTGGCATGGGCTGCATGGCCTTCAGCCATGGCTATGGCGCGATTCCTGACGAGCGCTACAGCATCGAGGCCATCCGTGGTGCGTACGAGGCAGGCTGCACGTTCTTTGATACGGCCGAGGTCTACGGGCCCAACCTTGCGCGTTCGCAGCGCGGCCACAACGAGCGCATCGTGGGCAAGGCGCTCGCCGACGTGCGCGAAAACGTGGTCATTGCTACCAAGCTGTTCCTCGACGGTGGCTTTGGCGGTACGTATCAGCGGATTCGCAAACACCTTGAGGCCTCAATGGATCGTCTCCAGACGGACTACGTCGATCTGTACTACCTGCATCGTATGGGATCCGTGGCTGTCGAGGATGTGGCTGAGGCCATGGGGCGCCTCATTCACGAGGGCTTCATTGGCGGATGGGGCCTCTCGCAGGTTGACGTGGACACCATCAGCCGCGCGCAGGCCGTGACCCCGCTTTCGGCCGTGCAGAACATCTACTCCATGGTGGAGCGCGACGTTGAGGACGAGGTTATCCCGTATTGTGCCAAGAACAGCATCGGCCTGGTGGCGTTCTCGCCCGTGGCGAGTGGCCTCTTGTCCGGCAAGGTGAAGAGCACTGCGCAGTTCGAGCGCGTGGATGACGTGCGCACGTGGGTGCCGCAGCTTTCCGAGCGCAATCTTGCAGCCAATAAACCGCTGGTAGACATGCTTGAGGACTTCGCCGCCACTAAGGGCTGCACGCCTGCGCAGCTCTCCTTGGCGTGGATGCTCGCCAAGAACGACAACGTGGTACCCATCCCGGGATCCAAGAACAAGGGCCGCATCCTGGAGAACCTGGGGAGCGCGGAGGTCGAGCTCACATCGGACGAGCTCATGCAGCTCGAGAACGCGCTCGACGGCATCACCATCTACGGACACCGTGGGTTCACGCGGTAACACGCGAGGCGATAAGCGGTCCGCTACAAGAACGCATAGATTGGTCAAGGCATGACTGCGATTCATTCCGCGTCAGACATTGGTTCACTCATCAGAGCACGCAGGCGGGAGCTTGGCTACACCCAGTTGGAACTTGCTGACCGGGTGGGAGTTGGCATCACATATCTGTCCAACCTCGAAAACGGCAAAGAGACAGCCGAAATCGGCAAGGCCCTACACATCCTCAAGATGTTGGGGATGGACCTGTTCGTGGAGGTGAGGGCTTGATGCTTTGCAACGTTGGGGGTAGCCCCTTTTGTTGCGTGCCGCAACAAAAGGGGCTACCCCCAA
>JAFUBJ010000184.1 GCA_017460265.1 Atopobiaceae bacterium
CCCGCCGCAATGGCGCCGCCGGTCGATGTGACGGTGCCGCCGTAGACGTTGATCGAGCTCTCGTTGCTGGCAGTTCCGCCGGCGCCGATGCCCGCGCCGCCGTTAGAAGTATGGGAGCCGCCCGTCACCTCGATGGTGCCGCCGTAGATGTTGATGGTGCCGTTGCTCTCCTCCGCGTTCCCGCCGATGGCCGCGGTGTCGGCCTCCGACTTGCCCACTACCAGCATGCCGGTGCCCTGCTCCTGACCGTAGATGTTGAGCGTGCTGCCCTTCCCGACGTGGATGCCGTTCTCGAACTTTATCGTCTTGCCGTCCATCAGGATGAGGTTCGCCGTGGCGCCGTCGTCGACCGACACCCTGCCGCTGATTACCAGCTCGTCCAGGTCGCGCGTGTACCAACAGCCGTTGTGCCAGTTCATATGGCCGTCCGTCATCCATGCGACGTCATCCTGGGTCTTGGTCTCGCTCTCCACCCGGCCGCTCTCCCAGCTTCTGTCGACGTACTGGGTGGCCGGTGCGTCGCCGGCGTACGCGTTCGCCGTGCCCCACAGCAGCATCGCGAAGAGCATCGCGATCATCACCGGGATGGAGAAGACTTTGCGGGAAACAGTCTTTGATCTCATAGCAAATCCTTTCAACACCTTTACGTTAGCTAACCACGCTTCCATTTATGTATGTGATGCGTCCCCAGAACGCAAAACATTTTTCCTGGCAAGGAGACGGATTGCGCACATCGCGCAGCTGCCCCTTTTGGCCGCAAAAGCGCCACGCCGGCCAGTAGCGGCGTTCACGCACATGTTAACATTTATTCAACATGGTGCGACTGGCATACTTGGGGGTGATGCCAGATTGTCAACACCCCCAAACGTGAACAGTCGATAAATGCCAGGGCGTTGGGCGGCCAGCAAAGAGTTCTGCCCTACCAACATGTCAGGGGTCGGGTGACAGAAGAACCGTCCTTGCGTCGCTCCTTGCGTCGCTCCTGCGCCCCCGTCCCTGCGTCGCCCCTGCGTCGCCTCCTGCGTCGCCCTGCGTCCGCCCACTGAGCCAAAGAGGAGCCTGGCCTCTTTCAGAAGAAGGGAAGGAAATCTTCCGCATCTGGACCACTTCTTGCTTGTGGCATCTTGCTTGGAAATGATATCTTGTGAAGCCTGAGGTTCGAATTCGACTGATAGGGCGTCGCAGATATGAGCATGCTGTTTGCAGAGACTCTCAAAAAACTGAGGACTGAAAAAGGGCTCTCCCAACGCGAGCTCGCGAGGGAACTCTATGTCACCCAGTCTACCATCACGCGGTGGGAAAACGGCAGCCGCCTGCCGGATGCCGAGATGATATTCCAGCTTGCGCACCATCTTGGCGTAGACGCGGGCATGCTGCTAAGCACTGCGGCGGAAGGGGGCGAGCCTCCCATCGTCATCATGGTGGAGGACAGAGAGCTCATCCTTGCCGGTGGCCTGTCCGTCCTGAAAGAGGTCATGCCCAACGCCACGATCAGGGGTTTCGAATGGCCTGCTGATGCGATCAAATACGCGAAAAAGAACTGGGTCTCGCTCGCCTTCGTGGACATCGAACTCGGCGGCGAAAGCGGCCTGGACCTGTGCCGCGCGCTGCTCGACATAAACCAGTCCACGAACGTGGTGTTCCTGACCGCTTACGCCGACTACGCCCTTGAAGCCTGGGACACGGGCGCGAGCGGGTTCATGATCAAGCCGATCACGCCAGAGGGCGTCCGTGCGCAACTCGCCAACCTACGGCATCCGTTTTCGCCGGGAGGCCCGACAGCGTGAGTGCGCACATGGAGGATATCGCCCAAGCCTTTGTGCTGGGTGGACTGCTGATACTAGCAATGCTTGGGCTCGGGCTGGCCGCCGCTTTACCTGGCGTGGACCGCTGGAGCAAGCGCTTCTTCATGGTCTTCTTCTCACTGCTTGTGCCATGCGTGGGAGCGAGTTTCGCCGAGCTTATCACCTATGGCAACCCAGCCATGATGCTGGCAGAACGGGTGACTGCCTTTGTGGGATCGTTGCTTCCTGCAATCCTTATAGCTATGCCAACGCTTTACCTGTTGCATTGCTGCAAAGAGAGCTTTCGCTCAAGCAGGCTGCTCCGCGCAGTGCTCGCGTTGTTGGCCGCCTACTTCGCAATGCTTGGGATCGCCCAATCCACAACGCTCTTTTACTACTACACGCCGGACAACCAGATCGACTACGGCCCCTGGTATCCGATATCGATAGTGCCCCTGGCCTTGATCATGGTTTTGAACCTGGCAGGCGTGATCAACAGGCGGGACAAGCTGTCCGGGAGGCTCTTCTACGCTTTCCTCGCTTTCCTGGTCCCCCTCTCGGTGGCCATACTCATTCAAATAGGTACGCCCGTTTTCTTTCTCATAGGCCTGGGCATAACCATTTCTGCCCTTGCCATGTTCGCCATTATCGTAACGGAGCAGGTCGAGCAGCACCTTCGCCTGCAGCAGGAAACCGCACGGCAGCGCGCCCGCATCGCCGTGCTGCAGATGCGGCCCCACTTCATCCACAACACCA
>JAFUBJ010000185.1 GCA_017460265.1 Atopobiaceae bacterium
CACGAGTCCGGCCTCATCGGCGAGGACCCCAAGGGCATCCCCAACAACCTCGTCCCCTACGTGGCACAGGTAGCGGTCGGCCGACGAGATGCCGTGCACGTCTTTGGCAACGACTACGACACGCCCGACGGCACCGGAGTCCGCGACTACATCCACGTTATGGACCTGGCACGCGGCCATGTGGCGGCGCTCGGGTGGATGGGCGGCAGGACCGGCTGCGAGGTCTTCAACCTGGGCACCGGGCGCGGCACCAGCGTGCTGGAGATCGTCAAGGCCTTCTCGAAGGCCTGCGGACGCGAGCTGCCCTACGTCATCGAGCCGCGCCGTGCCGGCGACGTTGCCGCCAACTGGGCCGACTGCGCCAAGGCCCGCGAGGTGCTCGGCTGGGAGGCACAGTACGACATCACCGACATGTGCCGCGACAGCTGGAGGTGGCAAAGCCACAACCCACTCGGCTACGGCGGCTGACAAGCTCCACCGTCCGTGGAGTGACATCTGCATACGTGCCACGCGGCAACGTACAATGCAGATAACCATCACCTATGCCGAGAGGAGCCATCATGGCATTGACGTGCGAACTCTGCGGAAGCACCAACTTTGTCAAGGACGGCGGCGTGTTTGTCTGCCAGGGGTGTGGCATGAAGTACACCCTGGAGGAGGCGCAGCGCATGATGGCCGCGCAGCAGGCCCAGGCACAGCAACAGCAGTCGACGACCGAGGCCGTGCTCAACGCCGTCGCCGCCGTCGCGAATGCCGTCATCAGCGCCAACGCAGCGCAGCAAGGGCAGCCTCCCATCCTCAACTCGGCAAGCGACTTCCATCCCAACGGCTTTGACGTTACAACGATCGGAGCCAAGGAGACCAACAACTACGCCTGCCGTGCCTGGCAGATGATCCTTTCCGACTACAAGAACACCGAGCACCCGACCGACGCGCAGCAAAAGGCGCTCGTCGCCCAGGCGATCGATTGCCTGACGCTGCTTGACGACGCCGCCATGGTCGAGCCCAACAACCACCTGCTGGCCCTGCTCATCTACGAGAACTGCAAGGAGATCGTCTCGTCGGCAAAGGGCACCTACCATTACGAGAAGGACGAAGAGGGCAACTGGAAGCGCAAGAGCCTCGACTATTCCGTCAAGGTGGGCATCCCCGGTCAGAAGCAGTCCTTTGACGACAGGGCCAAGGAGCACCGCAAGTTCATCGAGCAGCAGTATCTGGATGCCCACCCGGACGAGGTGCTTGAGCGCGAGCGCTACGTTGCCCAGATGGAGGAGATCAACGGCCGCCTGAACGAGCTCAAGAGCGAGAAGAAGAGCCACGGCTTCTTTGACTTCTCGGGAAAGCGTGAGGTCAAGGACCGCATGAAGCCCGTCGAGGAGGAGCTGCGCGGCGTACGTGGTAAGATTAGCGAGCTCGACGGTCGCGTCGACAAGTACGTCGAGCAATGCCTGCGTGAGCTCGGACAGAGCCACGTCCGCCTCGACTTCTAGGAGCCTATGCACGGAATGCATGCGCGTCTCCCCAAGAACTTCGTCCTTGAGGAGCGCTTAGAGACATACGCAGATGCCATCGAGCTGCGCCCGGCAAATCTTGCCGGGCGCTGGGCTGAGGCGTGCTTGTCCCTCGGCAGTGACGTACCTTACCGCGAGGTGCGCCTCGACCTGGGCTGCGGCAAGGGCCACTTCTCCGCCGCCTCAGCCAAACGCGAGCCTGACGTGCTGTTCATTGGCATCGACGCAGAGCCGATCTGCATAGCCTACGCCGCACAGAAGGCTACCGAGGAGGGCCTGCGCAACATGGTGCTCGTTCCCGGCACGGGCGAGCAGGTCGTGGACATGTTTGGGGCGGGCGAGGTGTCGCGCATCCACCTGAACTTCCCGACCCCCTACCCCCGCAAGAAGGAGGCGCACAAGCGGCTCGTCATCCTCGAGCGGCTCCTTGAGTACCGACGCATCCTGGCACCGGCGGGCGAGGTCGCACTCAGGACCGACAGCCAGCCGCTGCGTGACTTTGCGCTCACCCAGTTTGAGCTGGCCGGATATGACGTGACGTGGCAGAGCGACGACGCCCGCGGCGAGCATCCGGATGACCCCACGAGCGAATACGAGGAGCGACTCTCGGCGCAGGGGGCCTGTGTCTATGCCATCACCGCGCGACCCGGCAAGGATCCGGGGTATGTCGAGCAGACCGCCCCTTTGAGCCTGGTCGACTACCTGCCCCAAGACCTGCAGAACCTTGACTATGTCCCCCACGGGATGCAGGGAACGGTCATCAACCTGCGCAATCGCAGGATTCACGAGGCCATGCGCGCACGTAACTAGGTGAAGGTCGGTAGTAGCGGTTTCTGGCGAGCAAATCCTCTCCTCTTGTGGTCTTTTTTCCCTCTGGGGATGCAGTAGGACCGGTTTCTGGAGAGCAAATCTTCCCCATAACCCAGCTGGAAAACTTCGAAACACGCAGTCGGCTACAATGGCATACGCACCCCACGCGCACACGACGGAAGGCTCATCATGCCCAAGATCACGCCCGGCAACCATCTGTACTTCTATCAGCTCTTTTCACAGGAGCTGGGCACCGGCAAGCAGACCACGCTGCAGCGCGTGGAAGAGGTGCTTGCCGAGGCAGACGTGCTGCTTGAGGACGTGGAGTGCGAAAGCGTGGAGCAGCTGCTCGGCGAGCTGGACTTCGTGAAGCTCACCGTCTTCAAGAAGGGACGCGTGTTTGCCACCGTCCTGCCCCGAGAAGACCTCGATGAGCTGTTGGAGAAGGCAGCACAGCCCACCGTTGACAAGGCTGCGGCAGCGGCGGGCAAGTCCTGGAAGCGTTCGCGCAGGTCAAAGGATGTGCGTCCTGCAAAGCCGCGCCACAAGGCCAAGCCCAAGGCTCCGGTCGTAGAGCCAGAAGCGGAGGAGGAAGCTGAGGTGGCGGAGGAGACTGCTCCGGAGGCTATCGAGGAGACGACGGTCTCGGCTGAGGAGGTCGTTGAGGTGGCCGAGCCAGAAGTCCAAGAGGAGCCGAAGGTCGTAGCGGAACAGGAGCTGGAGGCCGAACCGGAACCTGAGCCGGAAGCGGAAGCTGAACCCGAGCTGGAGGCCGAACCGGAACCTGAGCCGGAAGCGGAAGCTGAACCCGAGCCGGAACCCGAACCGGAGCCGGAGCCGGAAGCTGAACCCGAGCCGGAACCCGAACCCGAGCCGGAGCCAGAAGTAGAAATTGAGCCGGAGCCCGAGCCCGAACCCGAGGACCGCAACCCCAAGCGCATCCACGTCACAAAGAAGCTGGCGCGCATCCATCGCCCCGAGCGCTTCTCAGAAGACGTCTTCTGCCCTAGCGAGATGCTGCTTGAGCTCTACCAGCTGCTTCCCGACAGCATTGGCATCATGGAGGCACTTGACGAGGGCTGGGAATACGCGCAGCAGGCGGACACCATCGAGGGAACCCACAGCGAGCTGAGCTTCCCGCTTTCTCGCACCAACAAGCCAGGATTTCCCATCGAGGTCACCATCAAGCGCACGGCTCGCATCCCGTCTGGCAAGGCCTGGCAGCTCGTAAGCGTCATCCGCGAAGAAGAGTAAACATGCAAGTACCCTTTTGAAGGGGTATTTCCTACGTTTTCCCAGTTGGCAAAACGGGATACCCCCCCTAAAAGGGTACTTGTGACTACTCCTCGCCGGTCCAGCAGTAGGTGCAGATCTTCTTGCGGTCGATGCCGATGGCGTCGAGCATGCCGTCGAGGCTCTGGAAGCTCAAGGAATCGAAGCCCATCTCCTCGCAGATAGACCGCAGCAGGCACTTGCCGCGCTCGGTGCGCCCATCCGCGTATTCCGCGATGTGCTTCTCACCCTCGTCGCCCTCCAGCTCGCGAATCTTGCGACGCGCGATGAGCTCGTAGTCGCTGTTGGAACGTGAGAAGGACAGGTACTTGCAGCCGTACATGATGGGCGGGCAGGCACTGCGCATATGCACCTCGGCCGCCCCGGCCCCATACAGGAACTCGACCGTCTCGCGCAGCTGCGTGCCACGGACGATGGAGTCGTCCACGAAGAGCAGCTTCTTGTCCTTGATGAGCTCGGGCACGGGGACCTGCTTCATCTTGGCAACGCGGTTGCGCACCTCCTGGTTGGCAGGCATGAAGCTGCGCGGCCAGGTGGGCGTGTACTTGACGAAGGGGCGCGCGAAGGGCTTGCCGCTCTCGTTGGCATAGCCTATGCCATGCGGAAGGCCGCTGTCGGGCACGCCCGCGACGTAGTCCACATCGGGCATAATCCCCATCTCACGCTCATCGGCCGCCATACGCGCGCCGTTGCGATAGCGCATGACCTCAACGTTCATGCCCTCATAGTTGGAGTTGGGGTAACCGTAGTACACCCACAGGAAGGCGCAGATGCGCATCTCGTCGCGGGCGGGCACCAACGACTCGTAGCCGTCCGCCGTAATGCGCACGACCTCGCCGGAGCCCAGCTCATGCTCGTCCACATAGCCCAGCTTGCCGTACGAGAAGCTCTCGAAGGCCACGCAGTAGCCGTCGTCGTCCTTGCCGATGAGCACCGGCAGGCGGCCCATCTTGTCACGCGCCGCCACCAGGCTGCCGTCTTCGCACATGACCAGCAGCGTGAGCGATCCCTCTATGGTCTCCTGCGCATACTTGATGCCCTCGACAAGGGAGTCCTGCGTGTTGATGAGCGCGGCCACCAGCTCGGTCTGGTTCACGCCTCCGTCGCTCATGGCCATGAACTGATGACCGATGTGCGTGAAGGACTCGATGACCTGCTCCTCGTTCTCGATGCGACCCACCGTGGAGAGGGCGAACACGCCCAGGTGGCTGCGCACAAGCAGAGGCTGGGGATCCATGTCGGAGATGCAGCCGATACCCGAGGTGCCCTTGAAGGCCGAAAGGTCCTTTTCGAACTTGGTCCGGAAGGGGGTGTTCTCGATGGAGTGAATCTCGCGCTGGAAGCCATCCTGCGCGTCGTGCATGATCATGCCCGCACGCCTGGTGCCCAGATGAGAGTGGTAGTCAACACCAAAGAACACGTCGAGCACTACATCACGATGGGAAACCGCACCAAAGAACGCGCCCATGCGCACCTCCGACTTGATCGAGTCCTTAAAGCAATAGTGTACGGCATAAAAACGTCGGCGAGCGGTAGTGTTGCGACACAGAAACATATGCTTTTCATGCGTCACCCCGAACCGTTTATTGCTCACGCATGCTAGCAACTCGCGGATTCACAACGCCCCTCAATCATGCGAGGACTGCCAGACGAGATTCCATATCGCCCACGAGATCTTCCGCAGTATATGGCAACGTTTCCACGACGTCGGATAGGCGCTCCCCCGCATCCAGCACCGCAGGCACCACCCTCTCGCGCAGCTCACGGCAAATGCGGCGCAAGCGGCGTGAACCTATTCGCAGGTCATGCGCAAGCAAGTCGAAATCTTGCGTCTCAACCGCATCGATATTCCTTGTAGACCCCAATCGCATCCCCATCTCTCGTGAGAACCGCTCGAAATAGGTCGTGCACACAATGTCATAGGCAGGTGCAAGCCTGAGCGTCCTGCCCTCATAGACGACCGAGAGGTTCTTCAAGTGGTTGTCGCAGTTACCGACAAGAAAGTTAAACACCGCGACGCGAGCGAGCTGCTCAATATCCTTGAGTACCGAGGATGATCTGTCATACAGGAGCTCGGCAAGAGCATGGTAGCTACCACCCTCGAGCTCAAGGTACTTTGCACCCGAAGTCACGCCAAACGCCTGGGCAAGATCTTCCTGATGCAAACGCTCAACAACGAGGCCCTGTTCCCCCACAGACGCTTTGCGATCGTAGCGCATGCTCACAATGACAGGCTTGCCCAGCATGAGCGCATCTGTGTGAGCCACCCTGATGTCGCACCATTCGGCAGCGGTCATGCAGAGAAGCTCCAGCTCATCGATGCGTGAGATGCTGCTGGTCTTGAGTATATGTGTCGAGGCGGCGCCACCAACAGGTCTGAGCCATCCGTCGCTCAGAGCGGCATCTGGCATGTGGGCCAATCCCACCTTGCCCTGCGTGCCCGCAAGCGAAAGTCGTGTGGCAACATTGGATGCCGTAAGCGCATCGAGACCGCTGAGCACCTCGTAAAGCGCAGACCTATCGAGGGGAGCGTAAGAGCCGGCATTCCACGCAAGGCCCTCGGACACCCGCCGAATGACCACATCGCCAATGCAGTCGAGACCGCTACACCCTAACAGCGTGAGGTAATCTTCTTCTCGCGCCTCAAGGCTCGTCGCAAGCGCCGTGCGCATAGGCCCTTCGGGTAGCAAGCCGTCGAAGTATGGCTTTAGCTCACGCTCGGAAAACCCCCTCTTGGCAAGCGGTAGAGAACGGGAGAGTGGCATCGCATCAGCAGACTCAAGGTACTCGTCTCTGTAGAAAAAAAGGGGCTCCGACGAGTTTTTCCGCACGATGGTCCCCACTGGTTGCAGACAACCCCGTACGATACGGGAGATGCTGAGATCCTCCATCATGCACCCCGTCTCTCTGCCACAAGATCAATGCTCAGCAGCTCAACAAGATGGAGAGCCTTGCCAATCTCAGCCGTCTGCTTGCCATGTTCGATATTGATGACGTACGTCACGCCAACACCTGCAGCCTCCGCGAGTTCGGCCTGCGTATATCCCTGACGTTTTCGCTCTTCTCGTAGCATACGGCCTAGATCTTCCGTCGTCCTAATGCGCATCGTACATCCTCCAGCCGATATCTATGCGTTCGCATAGATATCAATCAAACAGACAGAATATATTCGTTCGCATCGATTTTAGCATAGATGGGTATCATTTATGCGTTCGCATAGTTTTCAGGTAAGGCACATGCGAGTTTGCTAAAGATTGCTTGCGTCTATGGCGTGTCCCTCGCTTTGGGCTGTTATTTGTCATGGGACGTATAATTGGAAAGGATTGGGACTTCGATTAAGGAGAGCAACAATGGAGTTTGAGGATCTTACTCCGCAACAGAAAGAGAAGGCGATTGCCTGCAAGACGCCCAACGAGCTGTTGGAGCTTGCCAAGCAGGAGGGCATCGAGCTCTCCGACGACCAGCTCGACTCCATCTCTGGCGGAGGCTGGAGCAGCCCAAGCTGCGGCGATGACACCGCATGGACGTATGCCTGCTAGCCTAGGGACATGCTGACAGCGACTGCAACGGCGATCCCAGCTACAGCAATCCCTTATTCGCTAGGCTTTGCCGAACGCCTGGCCAAGATGGCGGCAAAGCCAAAGCTTGATGTGCAGGTGTGTGATCACTGCAACCTGCGGTGCGCCGGATGCCTGCACTTTGCACCGCTGGCCGAGAAGCGCTTCCTCGACGTGAACGAGTACGAGCGCGACCTTTCGCGGCTGGCGGCCGTCGAGGGCGTCGAGGGCTACTTCGGCTTTGTCACCCTGATGGGCGGCGAGCCGCTGCTTCATCCGCGCCTGGCCGAAATCGTCCACGTCACCCGCAAGCACCTGCCTCAGGAGATCATCGCCGTGTGCACGAACGGGCTTCTGCTTCGGCGCATGGACGATGACTTCTGGCATGCCCTCACCGACTGCGACGTGAGGCTTCTCATATCGCCGTACCCCCTGCAGGTAGACTACGACGAGCTTGCGGCCTTTGCGCGCAAAAAGGGCGTACGCACTGCGCTTTCGAAGGACATCACAAACACCGCCGACGGCAAGGAGGCGTTCCTGCGCCTGGCCCTCGATCCACAAGGAGCGCGTGACCAGACGCAGTCATTCTTGTCGTGCCCGTTTGGCGGATGCTACCTGCAGCTGGCCCGCGGGGCAATCTGGCCCTGCCAGGTGAGTGCCCATCACGACTCGTTTGCACGGCGCTTTGGGTACGACATGTGCGATGCCCCCGACGATGCGCTGCCTCTGGCATCCATCTCCTCGGCGGACGACATCGAAACCTTCCGCCGCAGGTCACACCCCATGTGTCGCTACTGCGACAACGACGCGCTTACGGTTGTGCCATGGGAGCGCTCCAAGCTTGCAGCTATCGAGTGGCTTTCGCCGCGCTGACGCCGCGGGAAAGAGGTTGTGCAAAGGCGCTCACCTTCCCGACGTCTTGGGCTCTTTGGGTGCCGGTTTTGCATGTCCTCGCAACGCGATGCCCGCAAGCAGCGCCACGAGACTGGCTGCGCAGGCTCCCGCGAGCACCGACATCGAGACTCCCGGGTCGTCCGTCTTAGGCAGTGCCGAAGCGCGGCCTGGCCTGGAAGCGGGCTTTGGTGCAGGCGCAGGCGTGGGCGCGGGTTCGTCCTGTTCGCACGGAATGTCGCCTGGATATTCCGGCACGTCCATGGCCGTCGCGCGGAAGAGGTGCTGCTCAGGCTCGAACCACGCAGACCCAATCACAAAGAGCCTTCCGCGATACTTGCACGCCGCCTGCGCATACACGCGATCATCCGACGAGCGAAGCGCATACGGCTCAAAGGCGTCCGACGTGTCCTTCAGCAGGTACGTGTCGGAAGAGCCATCGGCTGCCAGTGGACCCACCAGCACAAAGCCGTCCGCCGTCGGTGCGACCACCGCTCGGTAGGGGTATCTTTGGACCAAACCCCACGCCTGGATCTCTGGCTCGCCCTCTTCTGCCAGAAAGTACTTGGGCAACGACGCCGAAAGGTCGGTTGCCTGGCCGTCTTGGACGCGCACCACAGTGCCACCTGTGTTCGTTGCCTCATAAAGCAGCATCGAGCCGTCCCTCGCCGCAACCAAGGGGTTCCTGCACACCTTCGGCAGGTCGCAGAGCTCTTCGCCCGCACCCGAGCTTAGGTCATAGCTCGTGACGGGTATGGGAATCTGCATGAAGTCAAAGTCGGGGTATAGGGGGTCCGGCCTACCTCCCCCCACCAGCTTGAGCTGGCCGCCGTCATTGACGATGCTCTGCTCGAGGTGCACTCCCTCAGAAGACGCCCTCGTCCACGACCCTACGGACGGATCGTATGCATAGATGCGCTCCTCTGGCTCCTCGCCTTTTGGGAGCGCCGTCGGCTCCCCCGTATCGAGCACGCGCATGGTGGCGCCTTCTGCCCCACTGGAGCCGCGTGAGGTCACCTACCAAGGAGGTGTCGCTGGCTGCGCCGTCTGCGGCGGACGTGAGGGGCAGCTCGCAGAGGTAGTTGGGCTCGGCAAAGGCGACGTGTGGGTCTTCGGCAAGCGTCTGAAGAATCTCCTCCGTGATGAGGATGTCAGAGGTCACAAGCGAAAGGGTCGTGGTCTGCTC
>JAFUBJ010000186.1 GCA_017460265.1 Atopobiaceae bacterium
ACCAGCATGAGCGGCGCCATGACCCCGATCATCATGAGCATCGTCACAAACATCTGCACGTTCGACACGTCGGAGGTTG
This sequence comes from Atopobiaceae bacterium, assembly GCA_017460265.1. Classification (GTDB taxonomy): domain Bacteria; phylum Actinomycetota; class Coriobacteriia; order Coriobacteriales; family Atopobiaceae; genus UBA1367. Next base: position 80 of record JAFUBJ010000186.1, read on the forward strand.
ACCGCGTGACAAGGCTGGCCGTGCCAAAGCGGTCCATGTCGGCAGACGAGAAGCCCTGCACCTTGCGAAACACCTGCGAGCGGAGGTCTGCCGCAAGCCTGGTCGAAATCGTCGCCGAAAGCACCATGGACACAAAGGAGGACAAGCACCCCACCAGGCTCAACACCACCATGACGACGGCAATGCCCACAATCGTCTCCTGCGAGCTCTTTGCCACACCGTCATCGATCATGCGTGCCAGCAGCGTGGGCAGGCCCATCTCCGTTGCCGCGCCCAGGAGCGTGAGCACAAGCAGGGCCACAACTTGCCGCCAGTCGACACGCACATACTTGAGGACCCCCATATGACACCTCTCGTAAGGAAACAGCTCGCGCAGGCGAGCGTCAAGGACGGATAAAAGAAACCGCCCCTTGCCCTTACGGCAAGAGGCGGTCTGGACTCATCAGGCTCTACACCTCGTGCACTGACTTCTCTCCGCACTTGGGGCACGTTGCCCTGAGCTTGCCCTTTCCCTTGGGCAAGGCAAATTCCGCATTGCAGTGCGGGCAGCGCACGTAGGCCTTGGTCTTGCGGTTGTCAAACTTGACCTTCTGACGATGGAACCATGCGCCAGGCTTGGTGAAAAACGTCATGAAGGCGCGGTTTTCCTGCTGGCGGGCGGAATAGTTGGTGGAGAGGATGCGCGCAAAGGCCACCACCAGCAAAACCAGGGCCACGATGGCCATCCAACGGCCAACCCAGTTGGAAAGGATGGAAAGGATGAGCGACACCAGCACCAGCACGGTGCCCAGCTGGTCTCCGCCATACCTGCCAGCCATAAACGATTGGACCTTCTTGCCCAGTTTGTCAAAGAAATCCTGCATGATACACATCACTCCTTGGAAACATGCCTTGTGATGCTCTATCTACCCAAACCGGGACCGTCCTAACACAAGACACCAAAGGGCACACGACCTAGAAGGTCATGCCAAAGCTATAGCCCTCCCCCTCCTTGTGCTCGGTCAGCTGCACGAAGCCCATATGCTCGTAGAAGCCCACCGCACGTGTGTTGTTGGGAGCAGCGCCAAAGGTCACGCCCTTCACGCCATGCGCACGCATCGTGTCAAGCAGCGTCTCCATCAACCGACGACCGTTGCCGCCGCCCGTGTAGGGCTCCTCGATGTCGATGTGCAGGTGCGCGGGATAGGTGCCTGCCTTCTCCTCGAAGTAGGCAAGCTCCTCGTCCACACGGGCGGCTTGCTCGGGAGAAATCGCCCGGATCTTCTGGGCATAGGGCTCAAAGAGCGGCTTCCAGCTCTCGAAGTCCTCGCAACCCAACACATATCCGTGGGCGACGCCGTCGTCGTCCACCAGCATGAACGCCAAACCGTGCTCAAGGTAGGGGTCGCAATACATGAGCAGCGTGAACTCTGTGTGCTTGGGGTCGGTGCGCGCACGCTCGCTTGCCGTGGCAAGGCAGATGGCGCGCATCTCGTCCTTATGCTCTGGTGTATAGGGAACGACCTTCATGCAGGGCTCCTTCCAAGATAGAAACGGTGCTCAGCGGGCATATCCTTGCACCCAGATGATAAGGCATGCGTAGTTCCCACACCATTGCTTCCCTGCTCAGCGAGCCAAAAGAAGGGCGGGGCCGTAAAAGGCCCCGCCCACGTCATGGGTCGTCGCGACAGAGGGAGAGTTCTGCGCAACGACACGAGGTGCCAATCTTGCGCAGTCCTCGCAAGCTTACGCGTTCAGCGCCCACTCCCAGATGTGCGTGCCGTCGGCAGCCTCGGGGTTGTTGCGCAGGGTGTAGACCCAGCTCCAATGGTCGTTGTACATGACCGCCTCAAGCGTGCCGTCCTGGTTGTAGTCCTCGGCGCACTTGATCTTGCCGCCCTGGCGCTTCTCGCCCGAGATGCCCTCGACCTCTGCCAGGTCAAACGTCTGGTAGAGCGACAGCTTGTACTTGTTGTCTGCGGTCTCAAAGGTGGTGAAGCCGCTTGCGATGCCCTCGGTGCCCTCGTGGTTGGTCTGGGTGATGTCAGCGCCGTAGGAGATGATGTTCCAGATGCGCTTGGAACAGAGCTCGGGGTCAACGGAGGAGTCGGTCTCACCCTGGACCAGCCAGATGGCGGTCTTGGCCTCAAGCAGCTTGTTCAGCTCCTCGTCGGTGGGGAGGGCGTCGTCGCTCTCGGAGCGCGCGTTGGCGGCGTCGAGGGCGGGGCAGTTGATCATAGCGGCCTTGAACAGGTCAGGATAGGCAATGATCATGCGGGTGCTCATGAAGCCACCGGCGGAGCAACCAGACAGGTAGACCTCGTCGGGGTTGATGCCGTTGTCGGCGATGACCTTCTGGATCTCGTTGTAGCAGGGCTCCAGCAGGTTGTCCTTGACGGCGAAGTACCACATGTTGGGCGCCTGGAAGGCCAGGACGGAGGCATCGCCAAACACGGCCTGCGCCTCCTCGGAGACCCACGCCACGGCGCCACGGTTGGCCAGCACCTGGGCGATGTTGTTGTTGGTGTCCTTCGTGGGGAAGTCGCCCTCTCCGTTGCCATGGAACCACACGATGAGCTTGTCGTTGGTGCCCTTGTGGAACTGGTAGTTGATCTCGTC
>JAFUBJ010000187.1 GCA_017460265.1 Atopobiaceae bacterium
GCAAGGACGGGCTTGACCTTCTCGTCGTGGCGCTCGGCCGCAACGAGGCCAAGGCCCGCGAGCGCCTGCCGTACTTTGACGACCCGCTCTTCACCTTTGAAGAGCTGGACATTTCCGTGCCGGGCGCCCATCCGCGCGCCGCGGCCGACGTCTTCGTGCACCTTGCCAGCACGACGCACCCGCGCGCCTATGCCACCCAGCCTATCGGAACCATCACGTCCAACGTGGTGGGCCTGCAGAACCTGCTGGACTACGCGCTTGACTGCGCGGGCACGTCCTCGCGCTTTGTCTTTGCCTCTTCGGTGGAGGTGTATGGCGAGAACCGCGGCGACGTCGACCGCTTTGACGAGAAATACTGCGGCTACCTGGACTGCAACACGCTGCGTGCGGGCTACCCGGAGTCCAAGAGGTTGGGCGAGGCCCTGTGCCAGGCCTACGCCGCCGAGCGCGGGGCAAAGGTGTGGGTGCCGAGGCTCCCGCGCATCTACGGGCCGACGCTGCTGCCCTCCGACACCAAGGCCCTCTCGCAGTTTTTGCACAAGGCCGTGGCGGGGGAGAACGTGGTCCTCAAGAGCGAGGGCACGCAGGAGTATTCCTACCTGTACGTGGCCGACGCGGTGGCGGGCCTGCTCTGGGTGCTGACGCGTGGCGAGGCGGGCATGGCCTACAACGTGGCCGACCCCTCGGGCGACGTGCGCCTGCGCGACCTGGCCGGGATGATCGCGCGCGCCGGCGGCGGGGACGTGGTCTTCGAGCTGCCCGACGAGGTCGAGCGTGCGGGGTATTCCACCGCGACGAAGGCGCTTCTTGACGGGTCGCGCCTGCGTGAGCTGGGCTGGAAGGCGATGTACGACTTCCCTACGGGGATTGCCCACACGGTGGAGCTGCTGCGCGCGCTGTAGATACTACGGTTGAGCCCATCCAGACGAGTGCTGGCTGCGTATCGTCTGGATGGGCGTTGGCGGGGGCCGAACCAGACGAATCCTTGCCACGTATCGTCTGGACGAGCGCATTGAGAGCCGAACCAGACGATATCCGGCCCATAAACGTCTGGATGGACGCAGCTAACCCAGCTTTCCGTCTCGGCGTGCCGGCCCGCGGGGGATGCCGTACGCGCTCAGCAGCCGCGAGATCTTAGCCACGTCCTCTACCTCGGCAAACGAGAATCGCACGACCTTGATCCCCGCCGCTCCTAGTCGCGACTCACGCCGCCGTTCGTCTGACATGACGCGGGCGACGCTGCGTCCTCCCGTCATGGTCGGGTCGTAGTACTTCTCAAGGCCATCGAGCTCTCCTGCCACACGCGACCCATCCGCCAGCTCCCAAAGAAAGTCCGCGTAGTACATCTCGCCTCCTTCGATGACGTTGGGTATTGCCACCTGCAGCTTTGGCAGCGCGAAGCCCTGCTCGATCATGACAGCCCGCGCCACAGACTCGCCTCCGTTTGCGGCCAAAGGGTCCGCCCACGCCGCGGCGTCCAGCGCGCTCTCCCAGCCAGGCACGTCCGTGCGCGACTTGATATAGGC